>JAFTGC010000025.1 GCA_017458105.1 Ruminococcus sp.
AACACTAAGAGAATCAAACAAAAACTTGGCTGGTTAAGTCCTGTCAACTACAGACTTAATCTTTTGGCTGCATAATAAAAGCGTAGCAACCGTTAAACTACTACGCTTTAAATTTAAGTCCAACTTTTGGGGGTCGGGTCATTATGCGTTTTCCGAGTGCTTTTTGTGATTATTTCATAAGTGAAAGTACAAGATTTGTATAGTCGGCTGTATTATCAATTTCTACGCCTGCCATAAGCTCTGCCTGAGCAAGCAAAAGTTTGCAGTAGGATTTTGCACGTTCAATATCGGTATCAATATAGCTCATCATTGCCTTTACGGTTTCATGATTAGGATTGATTTCAAGAACACGGGTTGCCTTCATACCGCCTTCAGGATTTACCGTATTGAAGTATTTTTCCATTTCAAAGCTCATTCCGCCTTTAGCTGTAAGTACAACAGGATAGCTTTTGAGTTTTTTGCTGACTACAACATCCGAAACTTTATCGCCCAGGGTTTCTTTCATAAAGTTGATTGTACCCTCGCTGTCTTTTTTCTCTTCTTCTGTTTCTTTAGTTTCATCTTCAGGCAGTCCGAGGTCGTCGTTGAGAACCGATTTTATGTCTTTTTCTGCATACTTAATCAATGCCTGCATACAGAACTCGTCAACTTCTTCTGTGAGGTAAAGTACATCAAAATCATTATCCTTAAGAAGTTCAAGAACAGGAAGTCTGTCAATTGTTTCAATGCTCTCACCTGTTGCGTAGTAGATATACTTCTGTTCCTCTTTCATTGATTCGGTATATTCTTTGAGGGTGATGTTTTTCTTTTGCTTTGAAGAGTAGAACAACAGCAAGTTTTGGAGTTCGTCCTTGTGTGTACCGTACTCGCTTACGCAGCCGTACTTGAGCTGTGCACCAAAGGCTGACCAGAATTTATCGTAGTTTTCTCTGTCCTTTTTGAGCATAGATGTGAGTTCGTTTTTGATTTTCTTTTCGAGAGTTTTTTCCATCTGCTTAAGCACTCTGTCCTGCTGCAGCATTTCTCTCGATATATTCAGACTTACATCAGGTGAATCAACAACGCCTTTTACAAAGCGAAAATGTTCAGGGAGCAAGTCCTCACAGTTATCCATAATAAGAACACCTGAGGAATAGAGCTGAAGTCCCTTTTTATAATCCTTTGTAAAGTAATTAAACGGAGTTTTTGCCGGGATAAACAACATTGCCTTATATGTTACCACACCCTCAACCGAAGTTGTAATAGTTTTAAGAGGTGCGGTGTAGTCCATAAACTTCTCCATATAGAAGTTGTTGTACTCTTCTTCTGTAACATCTTTTTTTGCTTTTTGCCAGATTGGAACCATTGAATTGAGGGTTTCTTTCTCGTAATAATCCTCATATTCAGGTTTTTCGCTGTCCTTTGTTTCTTCTTTTACACGGGAACGCTTCATTTCCATTTCAATAGGATAGCGGATATAATCGCTGTATTTTTTAATAAGCGAAGAAAGCTTATACTGCTCTAAATACTCGTCATAGTCATCTTCATCGGTGTTATCTTTTAAAATCATAACAATATCAGTGCCGACTGTATCTTTATCAGTTTCTTCAATTGTGTATCCGTCAGCACCTGTTGAATGCCAGATATACGCTTTGTCGCTGCCGTATTTTTTTGTAATTACTGTTATATCCTTAGCAACCATAAAAGCAGAGTAGAAGCCTACGCCAAACTGACCGATAATATCAATATTTTCTTTGTCGTTTTCGCCGATTTCCTGCTTGAATTTATAAGAACCCGAAGATGCAATAATACCCAGGTTGTTTTCAAGGTCATCCTGATCCATACCGATACCGTTGTCGGATACTGTCAGTGTACGATTGTCTTTATCTGCGGAAATTTCTATTTTGAAATCTTCACGGTTAAGACCTACATTTTCATCTGTAAGGCTCTTAAAGCAGAGTTTGTCTATAGCGTCGCTTGCGTTAGAGATAATTTCACGCAGAAAAATCTCTCTGTTTGTATAAATTGAATTAATCATAAGGTCAAGAAGTCTTTTGGACTCTGACTTAAACTCTTTTTTTGCCATAACATACATTTCCTTTCAATTACTTTTAAGAGTTATACTTAGCACTCTGTATATGCGAGTGCTAACACTAAATAATAATATACAACTCTGCGAGCTGATTGTCAATAGATATTTGCGATATTTTGTATATTATACCAAATATTGTTGTGAATTAAAAAGATAAAACCGCAACCGTAGGTGCGTAAGCTATTTTTTCCTTTTTAAAATAAGGTAAATAAACAATCCAACCGCAACACTAAGCAAAATAAGTTGCAAGATTATTACAGGCCAGCCGACCATAACATAATATATTAGTGTTTTTATAAATGCACTGATGCCATATACGGTTGTACCGCGAAAGTCGAAGGTGAAACCGAAAAACATATGATTAACAGACACAGCCAATACATATACCAGCGGAATAAATGCTAAAACTAAAAGCAGAATGATAATGCAAGTGATTATTGTTCTTTTCTTTTTTGTCATATTCTCCCCCAAAATGAATTTTAAGATGAAGCTATCTTATTAGCTTTCAACATTATGAAGTTATGCTGTTCAGAATTTCATTTTTTACGGCATCCCATTTGTTTTTTACATCAAAAACCTGATATTCCTGATCAATATGATTAAGCACGAAACTGTCATAATCATAACGCTTTTTCCAAAATGTAATTTCCGATGAATCGGGTGGCTGCTGTCCGCGGTCAATGTAAGCCTGAGATAGTTGTGTGACGATGTCTTCTGTTTTTAAATAGTAAACACAATGCTCTGTTTTATCAAGTGTAGCGAGCAATTTCTGAATATGCCCGAACACCTGTTTTTTTGTTGCTCCGTAATTGCGAATCATATCGTTAATTGGATGATGAAGAAGAGAACCGTCAAAAATAATATAATCCACATCATTTTTTAGTGACGAAATAAAATTTTTCCAAACTGCAGTGTATGCCTCAGAATACACTTGCAAAGTTACGGGATTTTGCGGATTATAACAGAATTCTCGTTTCATAAACTCCGATAGCAACGGCTCCTCAAACAGTGGAGTATCCTCGTCAAAATAATGAATCAGCTTTGCACTTCTTGCATCAACCGTGTTTTTAAGAATCAAATCTTTATACTGCTCATACTTCGTACATAGGTTTTCGTATTCAGCTGTTGTGTAATAAGCAACACAATAAAAATCTATCGGATTAGTATAATCAAACTCAACATATCCTTTTACGGTTTTACCTGCCAAAGTTAAATCCTCGCAAATCTTGCGTACCATTGTTGACTTGCCAACACCCGATATACCCTCAATAAATATTAGTTTTGTCATTTTTAATTCCTCAAATAAGTTTTCTATATTAGAATTGTATCAAAAATAAGTGTATTTGTCTATAACTTAAAATTGTTAGTATTTATAGACAGTGATAATTTCGTATGATATAATTGTGTAAATTAAAATTTGTAGGCGAGATTATGAATATAAAAATTGATATATCAAATATTGTTATAAAAACAGAAAGACTTGTATTACGACCTTGGAAAGAAACCGATTTAGATGACTTTTTCGAATATGCCGGCGTTGACGGTGTTGGAGAAATGGCAGGTTGGACTCATCATAAAACAAAAGAGGAATCTAAGTCGATTCTGGATTCTTTTATTAACGAAAAAAAGACTTTTGCTATTGAATACAGTGGAAAAGTTATCGGTTCATTGGGAATTGAAAATTACAAAGAAAATGAACTGCCGGAGTTTAATAATAAATTGGGTCGAGAATTAGGCTTTGTTTTATCAAAAGATTATTGGGTAAAGGTTTTATGCCGGAAGCTGTAATGGGTGTTATTGATTACCTATTCAATGAAATTCAGCTTGATTTTATTATTTGTTGCCATTTTGTCGACAATATTCAATCTAAAAGAGTACAGGAAAAATGTGGTTTTAAATTTTATAAGAAGAGAAAATACAAAACAGGATACGGCACTATTAAAGATGATTGTGTAAATATTTTATTCAGAGGAGGATTATAATGAAATACAAAATCGGTTTTAACGGTTATTCAGAGGAGCAAATAACTCCGGCGGAAAATAATATTGAGCGTTCGGAGGTTACACCGGTTAAGTCAGTGGTGCAGGTGCATTTTCCAAGCCAGGGGCGTTCTTTTTCATATTATAATGACAGGTTTGATTTGCACATTGGCGACACAGTTTTTGTTGATGGAAAACTCGAGGGTGTTCGTGGCATTGTGACAGATATTACATATTCCTTTAAAATCAAACTCTCTGACTACAAACAAGTAATTGCAGTGGCTGACACCTGCGTTAAAGGGGAATTTCACTTTGCGGGCTCGCACCTTATTGCTTTTAACAAAAATGTTATTCCTTATGAAAAAATTCTAGGTTGGGTTAAGGCTCCTGAAAAAGATATAGAAACGGTAAGAGGAAAAGGTGATGACGATAGTTTCTGGTTAAAGAATTTAAGTGATTTTCCTATCAGACATGAAGTAGCCGACCGAGGTTTTGATTACTACAATGCTAACAAAGTGATTTATCTATGCCTAGACGGCACCGAGGGCAAAGCTATTGTTGACGGTACAAAGGTATATGAAGTTGAGTTTGATTACAACGATGGAGAAATTCGCAACATAATATGTGATTGTTTTTGCAGCTATCACTGCAAGCACGAATTTGCCGTACTTCTACAACTACGAGAAACGCTGAAAATAATCGAAAAAAACTATCCCGAAGATTATGATAATACTTATTTTGCCGCAATCAGCAAGTCTGTGTTGCTCTCATATACTATGGATAGCAGAGAAAAAGGAAGTTTGATTTTGGAATAGTTGTATAAGGAATTTAAATATCATAACATACCCATGTATTTTGCAACTATATATGATAGTTGAGGTGATTCCATGTTTAATGATTATATGACATATAAAATGACGAACGGCGAGAAAAATCTCAGTATACGGGAAGAAAATGCGGTTGCTTGCTTCCGATATTAATTATTGTTGCGGTAATTATGATTATTGCCGGTATAGGTAAGTCCTGTAATAAAAAATCCACCTACCACAAAAATTATAGATCCTACAATAGCAGTTACTCGTCAGAATCATACACATAATGAAAAGCGGACTACAACCACGCCAACACAGAAGTCTACCTATAAAAGCTACGCATCAAAACCAACTACAAGAAAATCTACTTCTAACTCTTCTGACAAATATAACGCTAAAGATTACTACGACGCCGAGGATTTCTACGAGGATCACTATGATGATTTCTATGACTTTGAGGATGCGGAAGATTATTATGATGAGTATGGGGACTGAGGTGTTATTTTTGATTTGTATTTGGTGAATGAATATATAATTGAAAAGTTTAATGCTATATTAAGAATATTTTAACATAAAGATCGGCAGATTAGGAATCGGCTTCCTAATCTGCCGATAATTTTGTATTGCCTTATGTTTATTCAATTCAGAATTTCATTGTACTGTATATTTTTATCAATAACAGAGAAAATAAATGTGAAAAAGTTGTTGAAAATTAAATAATGTGATGTTATAATAGAATTAATAGACATAATTCACAAATTTGTGAACGAATATTTTTGTAATATATATAAAATTTGAGGTTTCAATGAAAAATACAAAAAATAAAGTTGATTATGCAGCAAGAGTTTGTAAGGATGAAAATGAAAAAATAAGAATTCAAACAGTCAAAGAGCATACCTATGGTGTAGCAAAAAAAGCAGAACAGGACGGTAAACTTCTAAATTGTGGAAGTTTGGTTAAATTGATCTGCCTTTTGCATGATATGGGTAAAAATACAAAGCAAAGTGACTCATATCAGCATACAGTGGGCTTGGGCGAAACAGCCAAATCTCCGATACACTCTCACGCAGGAGCAAGATATATTTATGAAACATACTTACCTGAATTAACAAACGATTCGATGGATCAGTTTTTGTCCGAACTTATCGGAGCGGTTGTTATGTCACACCATGGTCTTTACAATTGCTTAAATTGCGGTGATTGCACGAATTTTAATAATCATATGCGAAAGGTACAAAGTGATGATTATAGCTATTCGGAAGCAAAGGAAATTATGTTAAGTCATATCGCTGGTAAAGCTGAACTCGACCGCTTGTATAAAGAGGCTAAAGAGGAGTTTCGTACGCTTTTAATGAAAATTGCTTCAATAGCCTCTAAATCAGAGTTTAACTTTGGAATAGCTATGCTTTACCGTATGTTGTTATCCGTTCTGATTAATGCTGATCACAGCGACGCCGCCGAGTTTTCAACAGGAGAAACGGTTGATTCGTTTTACGGAGATGAACGGTTTTGGAGTTCTTGTGCAAATTTTGTCGAAGAAAAAATTTCTAACTTAAACAGTGATACTGAACTCAACAAGATCAGGTCAGAAATTTCTGAAAAGGCGTTTAAAGCCGCCGAAAATGACGCAAAAATTGTCAGACTTAATGTCCCTACAGGCGGAGGAAAAACGCTTACCGGTTTGCGATATGCCGTGAAATTTGCAAAAAATTTTGATAAAAAACGAATTATCTATGTTGCACCGTTTAATTCTATCTTGGAGCAAAATGCAGGGGTTTTCAAAGAATATTTGCCCGAAGAGGTAGATATTTTAGAACATTTCGGAGATTTGATTGACACTGAAAAAACGAACTCTAATGTCAGGTATTTTACCCAAAACTGGGGCTCGCCGGTTATTGCAACCTCGATGGTTCAGTTTTTGAATACCTTGTTTTCAAAGAAAATATCTTCTATCCGTAGAATGAGGGGACTTATAAATTCAGTTATTATAATTGACGAGGTTCAGTCGTTACCTATAAAATGCACATCTATTTTTAATATGGCAATAAATTTTTTGTCCTATGTCTGTAATGTTACTGTGGTGTTATGCTCTGCAACACAACCTTCGCTTAATAATATTAAGCATAAAATAAAACTCGAAAAAGAATGTGAGTTGATTTCTGATTTTAAGACTTATAATGAAAAGTTAAGGAGAACAAAAATTATCGATTGTGTAACCAACAGCGGATGTACATATGAAGAAACAGCGGGTTTTGTGGTTGAAAAAGGCAGAGATGTTAACTCGGTTCTTGTTGTGGTAAATACAAAAAAATCTGCAAAAGAAATATTTAGACATTTAAAGGATAAAACATCAGATAAGAATATGTTCTTATTTCATCTTTCAACCGATATGTGTCCTGTTCACCGACAAGAAGTTATAAAAAAGCTGAAAGAAACCCTTCGCGATAAAAAGAAAAGGGTTATTTGCGTAAGTACTCAGCTTATCGAGGCAGGTGTTGATATTTCGTTTTCGGTTGTTGTCCGCTCACTTGCAGGGCTCGACAGTATAATTCAGGCGGCAGGAAGATGTAACAGAAATATGGAAAAAGAGCTAGGAAAGGTTTTTGTTATAAAAATTGCGGATGAGGATGTTTCCGGACTTGAAACCATAAAGAAAGGGGCGGAAGTTACTGCTGGCCTGTTGCGTGACCTTAAACAACCTAAGTGTGTTTACGAAACACTTGATTCGCCTAAAATGATTCAAAGTTATTACAGAAATTATTTTAAGGGTTTAAAAGAAAAGCTTGATTATCCTGTTTTAATTGATAAAGGAATAAATACTTCTATATACAGCCTTTTAAGCTCAAATGAAAAGGTTATTTCTTCGGTAGATTCGATAACAGGAAAAAATGTTAATAAAATTATGAACCAGTCTTTTAAAACTGCAGGAGATGAGTTTAAAGCGATTGAGGAATATGGGGTAAATGTCGTTGTTCCGTATAAAAAGGGTGAACAGTTGATAAAAACGATATGTTCTGATGTATCTCAAATTGTGCCAAAAGATATGTTGAGAGAACTGCAAAAATATTCAGTAAATCTTTCTGAAAAACTTTGTGAGGATTTGTGTGTTGAACGCAACGGAATTTATATTTTAAAGGACGGTTACTACAATTCGGAATTTGGTTTTGTTGAGGAGGGTGAATTTAAAGAACTGTTTTATTGAATAAAAAGGAACAGAGCATCCGTTTAAGACGAATGCTCCTGTACCTACAATTACAAAAATATATTTCAATCCACACCAAGCCTATGATTACTTGATGACAAGGTTATTATAACATATTTTTAAAAAAATTTCAAATTACATATTGACAAATTAAAAAAGTGCGTTTATAATACAAATACAATAATATGAAAATGAGGTGATAACTTGAAGTATAAAAACGAATTTGAGTTTAAAGTTTATGGTGAATACGCTTTGTTTTCCGACCCGATAACAAGGGTCGGCGGAGAAAAAGCCACTTTATCTGTTCCTACTTTTGCGGCTCTTATCGGAATTGTGAAAAATATATACTGGAAACCGACTCTGCTTTATGTCGTTGACGAAGTGAAGGTGCTTAAACCGATCAGAACAGTATCAAAGGGCGTTCGCCCTATAAAATACAGTGGCGGCAACGACCTTTCGATGTACACTTATCTTCACGATGTAGCTTATGCAGTCAGGGGGCATTTTGTTTGGAATGAAAATCATCCCGAACTTGCACAAGACCGAAACGAGGACAAGCATTATCAGATTTTGCAGCGTATGATAAAAATCGGCGGCAGACGAGATATTTATCTGGGTACACGCGAGTGTCAAGGTTATGTAGAACCGTGTAAGTTTGACGAAGAGGTGAGTTTTTACAAGGACAGTGGTGACATATCCTTTGGATTGAGCTACCATAGCATTATTTATGCTGACGAAGCTGTCAACGAAGAGGATAAAGGGCAAATGACGGTTTGTTTTCATACACCTGTTATGAAAAACGGTGTTATAAAATTTATCAAACCTGAAGAATGCACCATCAAACGACATATCCGAAAAACTGAGATTAAGGTTTTTGGAAAAAACAAATGCACAACGGCAGAGGAGCTCTATGAGGAGGTGAAGGACATTGAGTTGGATGAATGCTTTAAGTCAAATTTATGACTTGAATGTTGGGGTTGTAGGTAAAAGAGAGCTGGTAAAAGTCGGAAATCAGGAGAAGTTTATTGTTCTTTTACCATTGTATCATTCCACACAAAAAGCTCAGTTGGAGGTTGTCATTTATTCTGATGCAAGCTTTGCTTGTGCAAAAGCGGTTGATGAGGTCGACAGCGAAACCATTATACCGACTACAGAGGATTCTGCATTCAGAAGCAGCGGTATTGCTCCGCACCCGCTTTGTGATAAGCTGATTTATGTGGCAGGCGATTACAGTGAATATGTTAAATCAAAAAAGTCGACAGACTCATATTTTGAAAATTATATAAATGGTTTATCAGAATGGGTACATTCCGAACATTCGCATCCGTTGATAAAAATAATTTATGACTATTTAAAGCAAGGTACTTTGATAAAAGACCTTATTGAAGAAGGTCTTTTACAGATTGGTGCTGACGGAAAGCATTTGGATGAAAAATATAAAATATCTAAAATTGCTCAGGCAGAATGTTTTGTAAGATTTGTTGTGAGAGATAGCCAAAATCACGAAAGTTATAATGTTTGGGAAAGCAAGGAGCTGTACAACAGTTTTATTGAATTTGAAAACAGCAGACATAAAGATGTTGACTTGTGCTATGTCAGCGGAGAGCGAAAGTATATTACATATAAGCATAGCTCGAAAATCCGAAATACAGGCGACAAAGCAAAGCTTCTGTCATCTAATGACAAAACAAATTTTACGTATTTGGGACGCTTTAAAAGTGACAAAGAGGCATACGCAGTAAGTCGAGAGGTTTCTCAAAAGGCTCATCTTGCGTTAAGGTGGCTTATTGAACGACAGGGAATAACCATAGGTTCGGCAAAATATTTGTTTTGGGAAAGCGAAATGAATGATGTTGTTGAGCCGGATGAAAACCTGTTTCAAAAGGCCATCGCCGCAATTGGAATCAAACTTGAAGATGATAAAGAAGAATTGCCTGTAACAAATGCAGAATATGCCCGAATTGTTGCGTATCGTTTGAAGGGTTATCGAACTAAGCTGAATCCTGATTCAAAAATAATGTTTCTTTGTGTTGATGCAGCAACAACAGGAAGACTTTCATTGGTGAACTATCAGGAGTTTTCTGCAACTTACTACTATGATAAGCTTGAAAAATGGTATAACGAGGTTGTATGGAGAGGTTCATATATAAAGGAAAGTCCTGACGGAAATAAAAAACACAACCAGCGTATTTTTACTGATTTTTATACCCCAATACCCAAAGAGATAGTGAAATACGCTTATGGAATCGAGCGTTCGACAGGAAATCTTGAGGTCGATGATAAGTTGTTTAACATCATCTACAGAAATATTATGGATTGTATTATTTACGAAACACCTCTTTCCGAAAGCTTGATTAAGAAGCTTTATGAAAGATGTGCTTCTCCTCAAAAATATTCTGATAAATATAACAACTGGAATCGACTGATGGATGTTGCGTGTGCAGTATTTCGTAAATATTATATTGATAAGATAGGAGTTGAATTTAATTTGGCAGTTGATAAAAATTGTACTGACAGAAGCTATCTGTACGGTAGACTGGTTGCTGTAGCAGACAAAATGGAACTGGATACTTACAAAAACGGAGAAGCAAGGCTTACCAATGCAAAACGATATATGAGTGCAATGCTCAATTCCCCTTTTAAGACATGGAAGTATATCAATGAGAGAATTTTGCCTTATAATGAAAAAATACTAAAAACAACCCCAAGCTTCTACTTTAACTATGAAAAGGTATTTTGTGAAATTTATAACAGCTTTGACCAGAATGACTTTGAATCAAATAAGGAGCTTGACGCAAGATTTTTTATGGGCTTCTACAGCCAACAACAGGAATTTTATACATCTAAAAATAATAAAGATAAGGATACGGAGGAGAAATAATTATGAGTATATTGAATAATAAAATTGATTTTGTAGGTTTTGTTTCGGTTGAGCACGCTAACCCAAACGGTGACCCATTGAACGGAAACCGCCCTCGTGATACTGTTGAGGGTTTAGGCGAAATTTCGGATGTTTGTCTAAAAAGAAAAATTCGCAATCGTCTTATAGATTTAGGTGAGAGCGTTTTTGTTCAGTCAGACGATAAAAATATAGATGGATATAAAAGCCTCAAAGAGCGTGTCGAAGCTGACAGCGAGCTTAAGCCGCTTATAAAAGGGAAAGGCACAAACTCCGAGGAGTTTGCTGAAAAGGTTTGCGAAAAATGGCTTGATGTCCGAGCCTTTGGTCAGGTTTTTGCCTTTAAAGGTACGGAACTTTCGGTTGGTGTGAGAGGTCCTGTATCAATTCATCCTGCATTTAGTCTTGAAAAAATCGGAATAGAAAGCATTCAAATAACAAAAAGCGTCAACAGTGTTACTGCTGATTCTCGTTCTTCTGATACTATGGGTATGAAACACCGTGTGAAATTTGGCGTTTATAAAATAAAGGGCAGTATTAACTGTCAGTTGGCTGAAAAAACAGGTTTTACCGAAGCAGATGCTGAAAAAATTAAAGAGGCCCTTGCAACCCTATTTGATAATGATAGCTCAGCTGCAAGACCTGACGGAAGTATGAACGTTGAAAAACTGTTCTGGTTTAAGCACAACTGTAAAAACGGCCAGTATTCAAGTGCGAAGGTCCACAAGAGCGTTAAGGCAGAAAAACTTTGTGAAGAGCCGGTATCTGCCGATGATTATAAATTCTATTATGACGAAAGCCTTGAAGGGCTCGTTCCCGAGGTATTGGGATGAGTTCAGATGAAGACAATCTGCTGAATATTTCGGGGATTCAACATTTTGTGTTTTGTCGCAGACAGTGGGCGTTGATTCATATTGAACAGCAATGGGAAGAAAATGTTCTTACTATCAGCGGTGAAATAATGCATAAAAATGCCCATGACACTCAGTTTTCAGAAAAAAGAAAAAACCTGATTATTTCAAGAGGTATGCCGGTCATCTCGGCTTCACTCGGGCTGACCGGTGTTTGTGATGTTGTGGAGTTTCATAAAGACGAGGATGGAGCTATCCTCAGAGGTTATGAAGGCACATATAAGGTTATACCTGTAGAATACAAATGTGGAAAACCCAAGAATGATGATTCGGATATTTTGCAAGTTGCGGCTCAGGCGATGTGCCTTGAAGAAATGTTTTGCACACAGATTGACGAAGTGCATATATATTACGGAAAAACACGACATCGCATTAAAATCCCTTTTGATGGGGAGATAAGAGAACGAGTTGAACAAATTTCAAAAGAAATGCATCAACTTTACAGTAGGCGTCATACACCAAAGGTTAAACCGAAAAGGTGTTGCAGTTCTTGTTCATTGAAGGAAGTATGCCTGCCAAAGCTCAACAAAATTACATCGGTGAAAAATTATATTAACCGTACAGTAGAGGAAATCTGAATGAAAAAACTATTGAATACGCTCTATATTACCTCGCCTAAAAAATATCTTTCTCTCGAAGGCGAAAATGTTGTAATATCAGAAAATAATGTTGACTGTGGCAGGGTGCCGCTGCATAATCTTGAAAATATTGTCACAATGGGATTTTCGGGTGTCAGCCCTGCATTGATGGGGAAATGTGCCGAGATGAACATTATGATTTCATTTTTAAGTCGCAGCGGAAGGTTTCTTTCAAGTTCAATAGGACCATACAACGGAAATGTTGTGCTGAGAATGAATCAGTACAGAACTGCTGACAACGAAGAACGATGTACCGAAATCGCCAAAAATATGATTATAGGAAAGCTGTTTAACTCTCGTTGGGTTATTGAAAGAGCTACCAGGGATTATGTAAATTCGTTGAATATAGAAAAACTCAAAAATGTATCTAAGCAGATTAAAAATTCTATAGATACAGTCAATACTTGTATAGATACTCAACAGCTGAGAGGGGTTGAAGGGGAAGCTGCTTCAAGATATTTTTCGGTTTTTGATGATTTGATTCTTCAACAGAAAGATGATTTTAAATTTGAAAAAAGAGTTAAGCGACCGCCGACCGACTATGTAAACGCTATGTTGTCTTTTGCATATACACTGCTTAATTTTATGACAAGATCAGCATTATATTGTGTAGGTCTTGACCCTTATGTAGGTTTTATGCATAAGTTGCGTCCCGGAAGAAGTTCGCTTTCTTTGGATCTGATTGAGGAACTCAGACCCGTTTTTGCTGACAGATTAGTTATATCACTTATAAACAAACGAATTGTAAATAAGCATGATTTTTTTGTAAAAGAGAACGGTGCAGTATATTTTAATGATGACGGCAAGAAAAAATTTTTAAAGGCATGGCAAAATAAAAAAGAAGTTGTGATAACGCATCCGTATCTCAATGAAAAGGTTCAGTGGGGTGTTGTTCCTTATGTACAGGCGTTGCTGCTGGCTAGATTTTTAAGAGGAGATATAGACGGTTATCCACCGTTTTTCTGGAAATAGGCTTTATTATGATGGTATTAATTACTTATGATGTAAACACAGAAACGCCGGAAGGGCGAAAAAGACTCCGAAAGGTGGCTAAAGAATGTACAAACTATGGTCACCGGGTTCAAAATTCTGTATTTGAGTGTTTTATGGATGCTGCAAAATGCGTTGAAGTGAAAAACAAATTGGCTGATATTATTGATGTCAAAACAGATAGTATTAGACTTTATTATCTTGGTAATAAATATAAAACCAAGGTTGAACATTTTGGTGTAAACAGAAGTTTTGATGTTGAAGGAGCGTTGATATTTTAGTGCGAAAGCTATGCTAACATATATTCTAGATAGGTTTCGCACCTGAAAAAATAAACTATTTTGCAAAAATGTATATAGATTTGGATTTTAAAATAAATAGTATATTGTAATATTTGTGAGATATAATTATTTAATTATAAAACAAAGCTGAAGTCTTGTGCATTTTTGCTGTCACCCTCCACACGGAGGGTGTGGATTGAAATAGGCAAGACGAGGTTTTTCTGCAAGCCCAACTTAGTCACCCTCCACACGGAGGGTGTGGATTGAAATTTTATGCCATTGACGGCACCACTGAAAAGATTGCTAAACCGTCACCCTCCACACGGAGGGTGTGGATTGAAATTGATAAAAAGACGCTTAAAAGAATAAATGCTCTGTCACCCTCCACACGGAGGGTGTGGATTGAAATCTCTTTGGCATAACTTTCACTTCCGAAAGGTCCTGGTCACCCTCCACACGGAGGGTGTGGATTGAAATAAAAGACCCGATAATTTTGACAATAAAACAGCTCGGTCACCCTCCACACGGAGGGTGTGGATTGAAATTCTCTCAAATGATTGAGGATTGTTTGGTGTATGATGTCACCCTCCACACGGAGGGTGTGGATTGAAATCTTTTATTAAAGCGGAATATGACGAGATTATGCAATGGGTCACCCTCCACACGGAGGGTGTGGATTGAAATAATACAGTGCTTTTACATCAACATCATTGAAAGTTGTCACCCTCCACACGGAGGGTGTGGATTGAAATAGAGCAATAAACAGCGAATATACCGCAAACCAGGTCACCCTCCACACGGAGGGTGTGGATTGAAATCGCAGGCGTACTGAGAAATATTAAAATCCTCTAAGGGTCACCCTCCACACGGAGGGTGTGGATTGAAATCTGAAACAGAAAAAGAGATTAACAGAGTGCTGGGGTGTCACCCTCCACACGGAGGGTGTGGATTGAAATATTTGCATTTCTAAATGATTCTCTAACTTGCATTTGTCACCCTCCACACGGAGGGTGTGGATTGAAATCGATATATGCGGATGATTTTTTGTATCATATTTCATTAAGTCACCCTCCACACGGAGGGTGTGGATTGAAATCTGTCCTTTTGAGATACCTTGACACCATCTCCGGACGTCACCCTCCACACGGAGGGTGTGGATTGAAATTACAAAATTAGGAATTTCACCAATATTCGCAAACTGTCACCCTCCACACGGAGGGTGTGGATTGAAATCAAGAAAAAAAGCCCCAAAAGTCGCATAAAATCAAGTCACCCTCCACACGGAGGGTGTGGATTGAAATTATTGAACTATGTCCCATTAACTTTGATGTTGTCAGTCACCCTCCACTCGGAGGGTGTGGATTGAAATATCTGATTTAACATTAACCAGGCTTTGAAGACTTGTCACCCTCCACACGGAGGGTGTGGAGA
>JAFTGC010000026.1 GCA_017458105.1 Ruminococcus sp.
TGTTGAAAGATATTCGTAGCCTCCCTCGCCGTTTAGATACTCTGTCACCACTTTTTTCTTGAATTCATAACTGTATTTTGCCATAAAAATACCGACCTCCGAAAATTAGATTTTTGGTCTAACTTTTGGGGGTCGGGTCATATTATGCAGGTGATTTTGTATATTATTTAAAAAGGTTGTTCATCTGTATAAACAGCAACAATACTCTGCCTTAAGGCAATATCGTATGTTTCGCCGGCTTTATACTCTTTGCCGGAGATAAGGTCTGTAAAGTCAGCTGTTGGTGTGAGTGTTGTTGCCTTACTGTAATTGTGCAGAACTTCTACGGAATAATCCCTGCACTCATCAGAGATGCTGTACACATAGGCTCCGTTTACATATTTGTAATCACCACAAGTGCCTGTGTAAAAAATCTTATACTTATTACGGATAGATGTTAGCGTTCTGTAATATTCCAGGACACTTCCGTCAACACCGGTCTGCTCTTCGACAGAAATTCCATCATTTGCCTTTGTAAACTTTTCGGTAGCTCCCCACGAGGTCACAGCGTTCATTTTTGTCATACCTGTACCGGTCTTGGCAGTGAACCAATCCATAGCCTCTCGCCTGTTAGGGTCATCTGCACCCGAAGTACCTGTACCAAGCTGTCCGATTTCATCTCCGTAGTAAATCCATGGCATACCCGGCAAAAGCATTTCTACCGCAGCAGCAAATTTAATTTTACTGCTGTCGCCACCCAATTCAGAAGCCACACGATTGACATCGTGGTTACCGAGGATAAGGGAGTTTATGGTTATTTTATCAACATCAGGTGTGCTATATGCGTATTCTTTGATTTTATTAATATAATTCTGAGCATCTTTTGCTACGGCAAACTTTGTGCCTTTTGCATATGATTTTATATCACTCATTTGGTAGAAATCAAAGTCCGAGTCAAAATCAGCAAAAAACTTAGCCTGAGTTTCCTTCATATTAGTTTCAGGCCACACTTCACCTATACAGAATGCGTCAGGATTTTTATCCTTAACATGCTGTTCAAAATGCTGCCACCACTCATGAGTAACAGAACCCTCTTTTCCGTCAACATGATTACCGTTGACAATAGAATCATCAATGTGCATAGCGGCGTCAAGACGGAACCCATCTATACCTTTGTCAAGCCAAAAATCGGCAACATCGTCAACTGCGTTCCACACAGCTTTGTTGTTATAGTTCAAGTCAGGCATTGACGAAGTTTTAAAGCAAGAGTACCACCACAAACCGGACTTTTGGAACCAGTTGTTTGGTGCATTCTTATCATTTATAGTTGAATTGACATAGAAATCCTTGTAGCCATCAACATTTCCGTAAGCATTTTTAAACCACTGATGTTGGTCAGAGGTATGATTAACAACCAAATCCATAACAACCTTTATGTTGTTTTTATGCAGGGTTTCAAGCATATATTCAAGGTCTTCCATAGTGCCGTAGTCGGAACAGGTCTGCTTATAATCCTGAATATCATATCCGTGATACGAGCCTGTCTTGTTAAAAGGCATAAGCCACACAACGCCAACATTCAGACTTTTTAGGTAATCGACCTTTTCGGCAACTCCACGAAAGTCACCGCAGCCGTCGCCGTCACTGTCGTAGAACGAACGAACAAAAATCTCATATCCAATTGACGAAGTTCTCCAATCGTTATCCTTAACAGCAGGGAACATTGAATAGGTATGGTTAATATACTTTTGTATGTAAGTACCGTCGGCAATATCAACAGCACCGTCGCTGTTTACATCTGATAAATCATACTCTACAGTAACCGATGCACCTGCAAGATATTTTTGAAGCATCGTTGCATCCTTAACATCAACCGAACCGCTTCCGTCAACATCACCGTACAATTTTGCAGAGCTTGTCTTTGTATCGACCTTGCTGTTCTCTGCCGCACTTATAGCAGGAACAGTCGAAAAAACGCCTGCAACCAAAGTTGCTGCAAGAACAACCGATAAAAACTTCTTGCTCATTTTGTACCTCCTTTTTTACACTTAACTTTAATTTCATATTATATTTTATTATACCACTTTTTTTCTTACAATCAATATATTTTTATAAATTCCGCAAAAAATTATTAACATTACACAAATGAACTTATACTTTATTATAAAAACAACATAAATTATAATCTGAAAATTTTTATTGACAAAATATGTTTTGTTGTGTATAATATCATTTGTATTTGAAAGATTGATTTTATAAACATGCGGGCGTGGCGGAATTGGCATACGCGCTAGATTTAGGTGACGAAGCCTTGGTGGAACAGTGGAATTAATCGGCGAACTTTTTATTGAAATCGTTGGCTGTATTGCAGAGATTATCGGGCAAACGCTGGCTGAATCAATTAATGATAATTTACAGGATAAATATACTTTTAAAAGAATTACAATTGCCGTTATTGTCGGAATACTTACTTGGGCTTTAATTATTGCCCTTGGATTTGCTACTTATGTTTTGTTTGCCAAGTCACATCCTGTGGCAGGATTATTTGTTGCTGGGGGAGCAATCTTCTTTTTGGTATTATTTATTTCGGTTATAATAAAATTGAATCAAATCAAAAGAAAAAAATAATTTTTCATTTTCGGCTTTCAATTTTCAATTTAATAACGGTTTAATAACGGTCAGGTTTTACAGCCTGATTTTATAAACATGCGGGCGTGGCGGAATTGGCAGACGCGCTAGATTTAGGTTCTAGTGTCAACCGATGTGCAGGTTCAAGTCCTGTCGCCCGCACCAAACTCAAAAAGTCCGATTTTATCGGGCTTTTTGCTGTTTTAGGAACACAAAAAATGATGGCAGACACACCAAATGGTATGCCTGCCATTCTCTTACGGTATAAACATTCTATCTGTCAGATTTCCCTCCTCATCCTAACAATCCTTATGCTGCTCAAATTTTGCGTTGATATTGATTTTAATGTTTAGATTTTTTTCCTGCTCAGAGATAAAAATACTGTCTACGAGCAAGCGAAGGTTTGTATCGCTGATTGCACCATCCTGAATGATTTGCTCAATAATATCGACGCTCTCCTTCATTTCTGCCTTGTGCTTTTTAATGATAGCGTTGTAGTCTGCAATTATCGTCACCCATTTTTAAACACAAAACACTACCGTATTTCATCCTAAAAATCCTGACAAATAATATTTTTTCAAAAATATTTCAGACAAATTCCAATATAAATCTCATGCCTTTTTCGTAAGGCTTGAACGAATACGATAAACCGCAGGCACTTAGTATCCTATCGGTAAAGTACAGTCCTAAGCCTGTACTGTCCTTTGCGGTGTTGTCAGGTCGGTAGAACGGTTCCTTAATATGTGAAAGTTCTTCTTCATCCAATGGTTTACATTCGTTTTCAATATAGACCGTGCGGTCTTTCATATAAATTTTAACCGCTTTATTTCTGCCTGTGTATTTCACGGCATTGGAAATCAAATTGGACAATGCTTTTTCGATAAGTTCTGCAGAGATGTTTGCCGTAAAATCATTTTTCAACGACAAGGTCATTTCAACACTGCGACTTTGTGCAATAATTGAATACGAGTCGGTAACTTCTTTCAGCAGCTCACCGATATCCGTTTCAGTGCGTTTTTTTGCTGCGGTTGACGCGTCAATTTTTGCGGTTTCAAGCACGCGGCAAAGCAGCTCTGTCAAGTCCTCCAACGCCTTTTGACATTTGAGCAAATAAACATCTCTGTCCTTGTAGATCCCTACATTATATACCATACCGTCAACCATACCTCGGACAGCGGTGATCGGCGTTTTCAGTTCATGAGAAGCCATCAACAGAAAATCAAGTTTTTCCTGCTCGGATTTGCTGACGTTATCAATCTCGTGTTCCAGCTGAGAAATTGTGGTCAACAATTTTTCGTACATTTTATTCATGTTTTGCGATAGAATTCCTATCTCGTCTTTTCTGTTTACATAGCAATATGCGTCCTTGTCAAGCGTCTGCATTTTGATAGCAGAGGCAGTCAGACTTTTTATTGGCTTAGCGATTGACTTCGCGTAACAGTAAGCGACAGCGGCGGAAAGCAGCACGCACAATAGAAGTACAATAGGTAGAATCATCATCAGAACATTCAGTGCATCCTCAATCGGCTGCAATGAAGTTCGTAACATCAGCGTGATTTCCTGTCCGTCAGCAGTGCGGAATTTTCTTTCGCTCTCCGCGAGGTCAACATACAAAGTAACCGGATTGTTGTCTTCGAAGGCTCCCTCAACCTCATAGCTGACGGCACTGCCTACGTAGCCTATCCTTTCGCCTTTTTCATTTGTTGCCGTAAGACCATAGTTGTTTTTGACGGCGTATGAAGAAATGACCGATGATAAATCGTCATATTTAACTTTTTCCAACTGCTGAATCAGCGTTTCGGTGTTTTTATCAAGTTCGCTTTGTGTATAGTTTTTGTAAAAGGACGGCAAAAGCACATAAATCAGCGTAAATGCGATTAGCACAATTCCCACCATTAAACACAGGCAATGCAGGAAGGTTTTGGGAAACAGCTTCATAACTCTACCTCAAATTTATATCCGATACCCTTAACTGTTTTAATTGCTTGACAGTTCAATTTTCTACGCAAATTTTTGATGTGGGTATCCACGATTCTGTCAGAGGCTTCACTGTTAAAGCCCCAAGCTCCATCTAAAATCTGTCCGCGTGAAAGCACTCTGCCCTGATTTTCGATTAGAGTTTTTAAAATGTCGATTTCCTTGGTGGTAAGCACAATCTCCGCTTCGTTTTTTGTTACCTTGTATGAGGAGAAATCAACCTGAATATCCTCAAAGCACACAACAGCTCTTTCAATCGGTTTGCTCCGTTTGAGCAGGGCTGCGACTCTTTTCACCAGAACGAGCGGAGAAAACGGCTTGGTCACATATTCATCAGCTTGCAAATCAAAGCTTTTTAACTGCGTGTATTCGTCACCCAAAGCGGTTAGCATAATGACAGGAATAGTTGACAGCTTTCGGATTTCCTTTAAAACCTCCATACCGTTCAGCTTCGGCATCATAATGTCTAATACTGCCAAATCAAATTTATCTTCATAAAATTTCTCTAATGCCGATTCGCCATTGAACGAGCTTGTCACTTCATATCCCGCTTCTTTTAAAAATTCGCATATGACCTGATTGGTGTTTTCCTCGTCCTCCGCTACTAATATTTGATACATAAAAGCCCCTTCTTTCAAAATAATACTCACCTTAACAAGCTAATATGGAGTTTGTGTGGAGCAGAATTATTATAGCAAATGAATTTGTTTTAATCAATGGTGCTTCTCCACACAAACTCCATTTTGGTTTTATATCCTTTGCGTGCAAAGGAGGTACAGCTTATGTACATTATCAAAAATTCACTAAAAAATTTAGTGAGAAACAAAGGCAGAAATTTCATTATACTGTTTGTCGCGTTTCTTACGCTAACATCTGTTACACTGTCATTTGCAATCTGGAAGATTTCAGACAGCTCCATTCAGCGTTACAAGGACAGCTTCTTTATGGATGCAACGATTGACTACGACTGGGAAAAGCTTGAAAAAGATTTTCCGCCGACAGAGATTGTCAACGAAGACGGCAGTGTCACCCAAGAATCGAGCTTTGAGCTTGAGGAGCTTACCCTGAAAGATTACCAAAAGTTTTCGCACTCGAACTGTCTGAAAAGCACTCAGTTTGTCATTTCCGCACAATTCGCATCAGAGAACCTTACTCCTGTCCCAAATAATCTTCACAAAAATCAGGAAATTGTCAGCATAGACGGTATGACACTGGAGGAACTAATGAAGTTCTTTCATGTAAACACCCGTGAGGAGGTTGTTAAGGAGCTTGGCGGAGAAACCGAGTTAAAAAAGGTATTAGACACAAAAGACGATACGGCGGGTAGTCTTGTGGGATACACAGATATTTCGTATGTTGAAGAATTTGTAAACAAAGAAAAGAACCTAACTCAGGGACATTTTCCCGAAAAAGACGGCGAGTGTATTGTAAGCAGCAAATACGCGGAGCACAACAAACTGAAAATTGGCGATACTATTGAGGTTTCCGGACCGAGCAAATCCGATACGAAAATCATTCCCCTGAAAATAACAGGTATTTATGAAGCCAGCCTGAGCGAAACAATGGCTGAGGCTTGGGGCGAATTCTACGGAAGCGTTTACACAACCTATGACACCGTAGCCGACAGCGACTTTCACTGGATTAGCCCCATTAGAGTAGTATTTCAGCTAAAAGATCCCGATTCTGCCGAGCGGTTTGAAAAAGAACTGTATCAAAAGGGGATGAGCGAATACAGATTTCTGTCATATGCTAATGAAAAAAGCGAATACCAAAAGAACACTGAACCGCTGAAAAATATCTCCCATATTGCAGAGATTTTCACGCTTTGTGCGGTTGTTATAGGCTCTGCAATGATTCTCTTGATTTCCCTTTTGAATGTGCGGGAACGTAAATACGAAGTCGGTGTGCTGAGAGCGATGGGAATGAAGAAAAGTGCAGTTGCAGTCGAGTTTGTTTTTGAGACATTAGTGATGATGGTAGTTGGATTCGTGCTGAGTATCCTTGCCTCAACTCTACTGTCACAACCGATTGCAGATGTTTTAATTGAAAATTTAAACGGAGCAAGCACAAATCTTTCTCCGGCTGCCATACTTTTGTGCGGTTTAACGGCACTTGGCTTGAGCGTTATTTCGGGACTGTGCTCTGTGTTTACGGTAATGCGTCACGAACCGATGAAAATTCTTTCGGAAAGGAACTGATGATATGAAATTATTAAAATTAAAAAGTGTTTCCTATATCTATAAGGGAACAACGAAACCCGTACTTAACAACATTAATATGGAATTTAAAACCGAAAAGCTGTACGCGATTACGGGCAAATCGGGAGTAGGAAAAACCACCCTGCTTTCGCTGATTTCAGGGTTGGATACCGCTACCGAGGGAAGCGTGATTTACCGAAACGAGGATATCGCCACCCTTAACCGCGACAGATATAGGGCAAGTAATATCGGCGTTGTATTCCAAAGCTACAACCTGCTGACAAACGCGACCGCGTTGGATAATGTTGTTCTGTCAATGAATATCAGCGGAAACAAGGATAAGACAAGTGAGAAAAAACAGATGGCACTGGAAGTGCTGAACCGCGTCGGCATTGACAGCGAAAAAGCAAAGCGAAAGGTTTTAAAGCTGTCGGGCGGCGAACAGCAGCGGGTGGCGATTGCGAGAGCCATCGTACACAATCCCGATATCATTATTGCCGATGAACCAACAGGCAACCTTGACAGTAGCACGGAACGTAGTATAATGAAAATATTCGAGAGGCTTGCTCACGAGGACAAAAAGTGCGTAATTATTGTGACGCATTCCGCGACGGCAGCTGAATATGCAGACGAGGTTTTTGAGTTAAATCACGAAAAAACGCATAAATGTTGAAATGCTACGCTAAGTAGCGGTGATGTAAAGCGTGATTTCTTGCCAAAAATCGGTCATTTTGCTACAATATTTTTGCAATTCGGTTGCAAATAAAATTAGGAGGACTCAAAAATGAGTTTAGGTAAAAAAATCAAAGATTGCAGAAAAAAAGCGGGACTTTCTCAGGAGCAGCTTGCAGAAAAGCTGTGCGTTTCCAGGCAGGCGGTGACAAAATGGGAGTCCGACCGTGGCACACCTGACGTAGAAAATTTGAAGAGTCTTTCAAAGCTGTTTGGCGTTAGCATAGACAGTCTGCTGGACAACGGAAGCGAAGTATCCTCTTCCATTATCAAAGAGAGCATCGACATACTTCAATATCAAAGACCGGGCAAACTGCGTTCCGTTTATGATTCGGTGGTCAAAGAAAAATATCCCGATGCGGATGTGATTTTCGCCCTGATTCGCAGTAAAAATCTGAGTGCCGTAGAGAAAGTAATCGACTTCATTGTCGGCTCGGGTGTCTTGCAAACCGCGGACGCGATGGGCAAGCTTGCGGGTTGGTACCTTGTGGAGTATCCAAATAAGCAACTTTTGGTAAAGGTCACGAATGAGTTTATCGAAAGCCGTGAGCTAAACTGTCACTTCACCGAAAAGAAACGAGTTATCGGTAACAGCATTTTTAAGAAAATCTGTGAAATTTAAGGATAATCTGAATTCCATTCACTTTAATGTCACATAGCAAAGATATAATAAAAAATGAAAGGAAGAGATTATGGAAATTATAGGAGAAATTCGCCACTATATACTGCCGTCAACAATTTCAGCCATCGCCGTCTGTACGATTTGGTTTACCTTGTCCTTATTTTTTAAAAAGCGAGCCGATTTGACTGAATGGTTGTGCCGTTTTTTATTGATAATATCTTTATCCGCAATCGTTATCATTACAGAGGGATATAAACTCTTTACGGAAGGCATAACGAATGTTTTTATCGTGCCGAATCTACTTCCGATTACACAAACGATAGAAGCGCTCAACGCCAATTCCGTTGGAATGTCAGAGCAAATCCTATATAACATTGTTTTATTCATACCCTTTGGATTTTTCCTGCCGTTTTCGTTTGCTAAGGTTAAATGGAAACAGTGGAAGCTTGTGCTGATTGCCGTAAGCGTGATTCTGATTGTTGAAACAATGGAATTACTGTCGGGAAGATATTTCGATATTGACGACGTGATTTTCAATATTGTCGGTGCGGTTTGCGGTTACTTAGATTATCAGCTTGTATGTTTTATTCATAAACATACAAAAAAGAATACACCTTCACATCCAACGCAGGATGAGCTTGACAAAATAAACAAGCAAAATGACGATTTCACCATCATTAACACAATGATGTAAAAATAATTTATAAAGGAATTTATTATGGCAAAGAAAAATGAAAGATTTAGAGTTGTTTTCAAGGAAGGCAGCATGATAAGTGAAAGTACAGGAATTAGATCGGTTTTGGTTGATACCGAAACAGGTGTAAATTATCTATGGATAAAATCAGGCTATGCAGGCGGTTTGACACCGCTCTTAGATGCTGAGGGAAAACCCGTCATAACGGAAATATAAGGTGAAATAATGAAAATACTTGTATCAGGACTTTTAAATATCGAAACCACGGTGCCCGTCAGGGAGTTTCCGATTAACTATTATCCGATAGATTATCCGTTTTTTGGGATTAGCTCCAATGTTTCGGGCGTTGGGTACAATATTGCAAAGGCACTCACCACCTTGGGAAACAATGTTAATCTGATTTCTTTTTTAGGCAAGGATGATGAAGCCGACAGAATACTTAACCGATTACACAAAGACGGTATCAATGCGGAAAACATTCGTCAGGACTTAAAGAATACACCTGCTTCGGTTATTCTGTATGACCCGCAGGGCAAGCGACAGATTTACTGTGATTTGAAGGATATACAGGAGCAGAACATCGGACCCAATGCTGTGACCGATGATTTAAAAGACTGTGACGCAGTTGTGCTGTGCAACATTAATTTTAACCGCGAACTTATTAAAAGAGTAAGATCGCTTGGCGTTACAACGGCGACGGATGTACATGTGCTCAGCGATATAAACGACGAATATAACCGCGACTTTATGGCAAACGCCGACATCCTCTTTTTGAGCGACGAAGCACTTCCGTGTGCTGCCGAGGACTTTATTCGGCAGATAAAAAACCGCTATCATAATAAAATTATTGTTATAGGAATGGGCTCTAAGGGAGCAATGCTGCTCGATGCCGAGAAAAACGAGGTGTCGGTGATTTCTGCCTACAGTAACGGAAACATCGTTAATACCGTTGGTGCGGGTGACGCACTCTTTTCATCCTTTCTACATTTTTATATAAAAGGCTGTGACGCAAAATCCGCATTACAAAGAGCTGTCGTTTTCGCAGGTATTAAAATCGGATACAACGGGGCATCGGTAGGTTTTAGTACAGAACAGGATATAAACAACAAGGTTAAAGATTTTGCTTAATATGAAAGACACCATTCAATATTTGATTTTAAGCGAACAGGCAGAATGTATTTATTACCGATCTGGTCAGATTTATTATCCACCACACACGCATGCTACACATTTTTCAGTTGTGATGGTACTCCGTGGAGCATTGCACGCGGTTATACAAAAGGAAAAGACAGTGTTGTGCGAAAATGATTACCTTGTCATTCCGCCCGACACGCTTCATGAATTTTCAAGCGAACGGAGCCGTACTTTGGAGATGCTAACCTTGTGCTTATCCCAGAAAATTTATTTCGCACATGACTGCGAAAGCGTTATGAACTTTCTTACCGAAAAGCTGTCAGAGCATAATTTTTGCGTTGACCACCTATTGTGGCAGGCGAATCGTGATATAAATACCTTGCTTCATAACGATATTGCTTCTCCTCAATCAGAAATGCAACTGTTAAAACAGCAAATCCTTCAAAAGCCCGAAAGCCATATCACCGTGAGTGATATGGCTGAGAATCATTATTATAGTGAGTTCCATTTGATACGACGCTTTAAGCAGTGCGTTAATTTAACACCACACCAGTTTTTGATTCAGTGTCGCGTACGAAAGGCACAAAGACTTTTACAAAGCGGGTACAGCGTTACTGATGCCGCATATGCTTCGGGCTTTTGCGACCAAAGCCACCTTGACCGCTGCTTTAAGAAAATTGTCGGTATGAATCCGCTTGAATATGTAGACGCGGTGACGGATTTAACACAAGGCGGGAAAAAACTTAGCTAATAACAACAAGCCACTTTCCCCTGCGTTTACCTCATGCGGTCGTCCTGCGAACATAATAGAAATAACACCCTGACGGTACGGAATTTCTGTACCGTCATTTACGCATATGCCCATTCCATCGATTACCTCGTGAGTTTCCAACTGTCTTTCGTGAATGTGATTCCCAATACTCTTGTTTGGTGCAATTCTCACAAGATGATAGCTGAATTCGCCGTTTGTATCCGCCGAGGTAATGATATGCTTTAGCTCCACTCCCTCAAAGGTTGGGTGCTTTGACCAATCAATCTCTTCAAATTTTTTTGTTACAGATGGCGTTTTAAGCTCACCATAATCAAAAGCTTCAAATACTTTGTTTTTCAAAATAAACACTCCTTTATAATTAGTATTTTTATGATATCTCAAAACAAGGGTGTTAGATTGGATAAAATTGCTGTTTGTGCTAACACTTATCTTAACATTGTCGTCATTAATTCCGGTGGTTTTCGGACCCTCGGTTTTTTCTTTAGCATTTGCATAGATTGGTGCTGTTATCGCTATGCTTGAGAGTATGCAAACTACAAGCAAAAACGATATGGTTTGTTTTACTTTATACATTGTTAGCCTCCTTTTATTGCCGAATTTTTTCCGCATTTTCGACAAGTTTTAGTATATTTTAATAATATCACATAATTCACGGATTTTCAAATATTTTTACAAAAAAAGCCCTCACCGCAATTGGTGAGGGCTGAATATTATCAAAAGTATTAATATTTTGATTACAGAAGTTCAATAACAGCCATTTCTGCTGCGTCGCCACGGCGTGGTCCAAGCTTTGTAATTCTTGTATAACCGCCGTTTCTGTCAGCATACTTTGGAGCAATCTCTGAAAAGAGCTTATGTGTTACGGACTCTTTAGTAACAAAGCCCAAAACAAGTCTTTTGTTGTGAAGATTGTCTTCCTTAGCGACTGTGATTATCTTCTCTGCAGTTGAAGCAACGTCCTTAGCACGAGCCAGAGTTGTTTCGATTTTGCCGTTTTCAAGAAGGAAAGTTACCATAGCTCTGAGCATAGCCATTCTGCTGTCGGTAGCTCTGCCTAATTTTCTTTTACCTGGCATTTATGTCACTCCTTTACCCTATTCTTGGAATTATAAGTGTAGTGTTAATTATTCATCTTCACTGCGAAGTGTGAAGCCTAAGCTGTTGAGCTTTTGTACAACCTCTTCAAGTGACTTACGACCAAGGTTACGAACCTTCATCATATCTTCTTCACTCTTAGAGATTAAGTCCTCAACAGTGTTGATACCTGCACGCTTAAGGCAATTGAAAGAACGCACCGAAAGGTCAAGCTCTTCAATTGTCATTTCAAGGACTTTTTCCTTGCCTTGGTCATCCTTTTCTACCATAACCTCCGTTGTTGAGCCTGTGTCTGACAAATCAACAAAAAGGTTGAGGTGTTCGGTAAGAACCTTAGCTGCAAGCGAAACAGCCTCCTGAGCGTTGATTACACCGTTAGTCCACACATCAAGTGTGAGCTTTTCGTAGTCGGTAATTTGACCGACACGAGTGTTGTCAACAGTGTAGTTAACCTTGAGTACAGGTGTATAAATAGAATCAATAGGAAGCACGCCGATAACATTATTGCCCGAGAGCTGTTTGTTCTTTGAACCCAGAACATAGCCCCTGCCCTTATCGAGTGTGATTTCCATATTAAGTATTGCGCCTTCACCGAGAGTAGCAATATGGAGGTCAGGAGTAAGGATTTCTACATCCGTGTCAACCTTGATTGCATCTGCCTTAACTTCACGAGGACCCACTGCATTAATTTCAAGTGTTTTAGGGCCGTTGTCGTAGAGCTTGCAAACGAGACTCTTCATGTTAAGAACGATCTCTGTAACATCTTCTTTTACGCCCGGAATTGTGGAAAACTCGTGGAGGACGCCGTCAATCTTTATTGATGTAACGGCAACACCCTCAAGCGATGAAAGAAGAACTCTTCTTAAACTATTACCTAGTGTATTGCCAAAGCCCCTCTCAAGAGGTTTAACAATAAATCTGCCATATCTTCCGTCTGAGGAGAGCTCCTCAGTTTCGATGGTTGGCTTTTCGATTTCGATCATGCAAAATACCTCCTAAACAATTTAGTGTATAAAGATACACCTGAGTGCATAAAAATACACTTGTTTGTAATAACCTACTTGCCTGTGGATTACTTGGAGTAGAGCTCGACGATAAGGTGTTCCTCAATTGGGAAGTCGATATCCTCTCTCTCAGGATTTGCAATAACTTTTCCGCCCAAAAGGTCGCTTGACTTTTCAAGCCACTTTGGAGAAATTACAGAAGATGTCTCGCCGTCAGCAATAGACTTAAATCTTGCTGAAGAACGGCTTGCCTCTTTAACCTCGATAACATCGCCAACCTTAACGAGGTATGAAGGGATGTTTACCTTTTTACCGTTTACTGTAAAGTGAGCGTGGTTTACAAGCTGTCTAGCTTCACGGCGTGTAGCTGCAAGACCAAGTCTGAAAACAACATTGTCGAGTCTTCTCTCGATTAATGTAAGAAGTACGGAGCCTGTTTTACCCTCGGCCTTTTCAGCCTTTTCGTAATAAGCTCTGAACTGCTTTTCCATAATGCCGTAAACAAACTTAACCTTCTGCTTTTCGTTAAGCTGCAAGCTGTACTCGCTCTTTTTTCTTCTCATATTACCGCCCGGATTTCTGTTAGAGCTCTTCTTAGAGTAACCCATAACTGCCGGTGAAACGCCAAGTGCTCTGCAACGCTTGGCAATTGGCTGCATATTCTTTGCCATAGATGATTTCCTCCTTAATAAATACTATACACGTCTTCTCTTTGGAGGACGGCATCCGTTATGTGGGATAGGTGTAACATCTTTAATCATTGTTACTTCAAGACCGGCTGACTGCAAAGCACGGATTGCAGCCTCACGACCCTGACCGGGACCCTTAACATAAACCTCAACGGACTTCATACCGTGTTCCATAGCAGCCTTAGCTGCTGTTTCTGCTGCTGACTGTGCAGCGAACGGAGTGGATTTTCTTGAGCCTCTGAAGCCAAGCTCGCCGGCACTTGCCCATGATACTGCATTGCCGTGAGTGTCTGAAATTGTAACAATAGTATTGTTAAATGTAGACTGAATGTGTGCCGCACCTTTTTCGATATTCTTTCTATCCTTACGGCGACGCACGGTCTTCTTATTTGCTGCCATTGCTTAATACCCTCCTTACTTCTTCTTGTTTGCCATGGTCTTGCGTGGACCCTTACGAGTTCTTGCGTTTGTCTTAGAACGCTGACCTCTTACCGGGAGGCCCTTTCTGTGACGAACACCACGGTAACAACCGATTTCGATAAGTCTTTTGATATCAAAAGCAATGTCACGGCGAAGGTCGCCTTCAACAACGCAGTTCTTATCAATATAATCTCTTAACTTAGAAACATCTTCTTCAGTTAAATCCCTAACTCTGGTGTCAGGGTTTACACCTGTTGCAGCAATAATGTCTGTTGCAGTTTTTCTACCAATTCCGTAGATATAAGTTAAACCGATTTCAACTCTTTTATCTCTTGGTAAGTCAACACCTGCTATACGAGCCATTGTGCACCTCCATAAAATTTAAAAATAATAGTTAATTAACCCTGACGCTGCTTATGCTTTGGGTTTTCGCAGATTACCATAACCTTGCCTTTTCTTTTGATAATCTTGCACTTTTCGCAAATTTTCTTTACTGAAGGTCTGACTTTCATTAATATCATTCCTTTCCAAAAAACATTGTATATTTAATAACTGCTTTACTTTGTTCTCCAGGTAATTCTGCCCTTTGTAAGGTCATACGGGCTCATCTCAATCTTAACCTTATCACCCGGCAAAATACGAATGTAGTTCATTCTTAATTTACCGGAAATAACCGCCAAAATAACATGACCGTTTGCGAGTTTTACCTTGAACTGAGCGTTTGGCAACGCTTCTGTGACTGTACCTTCTACTTCGATAACATCCTGCTTAGACATTATATCCTCCGAACTCATTAATTATGGTTTTTATCTGTCGATTAGTTTCATAAACAGCAGCAACACTGTTTGTTGCCTGAAGATGAATCAGCTTCTTTTTTTTAGGAGCTTCTACCTTACGCCTTTTGCCGTTGGCAATGTAGGCATAGCCACCCTCAAGTTTTACCACAACAAAGAATAAATCCTTGTCACGGCCTGCCTTTGCTTTTACTATACTGCCTTCCTTAATCATTACAACCTCATTCTATATCAGGAATTGTAAGGATTTTCGGACCGTCTGCCGTAATGGCGATTGTGTGCTCAAAATGAGCAGCCAGACTTCCGTCTGCTGTAACGGTAGTCCACTTATCAGGCAAAACCCTGACTTTATAGTTACCGATATTAACCATAGGTTCTATAGCAATGGTCATACCCGGAATAAGCCGGGGACCTCTGCCAGGTGTTCCATAGTTAGGTACACTTGGGTCTTCATGCAGCTTCGCACCTACGCCGTGGCCGACAAAATCTCGTACCACCGAGTAACTGCGACCTTCGACATACCTTTGAACGGCAGAACCGATGTCGCCGATTCTGTTGCCTGCCTTTGCAGCTTTAATTCCTTCAAAAAGGCTGTTCTGTGTTGCTTCAAGCAGTGCCTCTGCCTCCGGGCTGACTTTGCCACACTTAAAAGTGTAAGCATTGTCACCGTGGAAACCATCATAAAAAGCACCCACATCAACACTGACAATGTCGCCCTCCTTGAGGATTTGCTTTTTGCTTGGTATGCCATGGATAACCACATTGTTTACTGATATACAAGCACTTGCAGGAAATCCGCCGTAACCGAGAAAGGAAGGCGTCGCCCCCGCTTTCTCGATATATTTGCGAACAACGGTATCGATTTCCAGTGTAGAAACACCGGGCTGAACCGCTTTCCCCGCGATCTTCAGAGCATTTGCAGAAATTCTGCATGACTCTTTCATCTTCTCAAGTTCTCTTGAAGATTTGATCACTACCATCAGTTTACCTCTTACTGAAGGGCTGCAAGTACAAGCTCTGTAGTAGCTTCGATAGTATCTTTACCCTCAACAATTCTCAGCTTGCCCTGTGCATCATAATAGTCCTTGAGTGGTTCGGTTTCTTTATGATAAGTAGCAAGACGAGTCTTAACTGTGTCAATGTGGTCGTCCTTACGCTGAATAAGGGCACCTGTGCATTCATCACAAACACCTTCAATTTTGGAAGGCTTGCTCTCTGTGTGGTAAGTTTTACCGCACTTTTCACAGACGCGGCGTCCGGACATTCTCTTAACGATAACTTCGTCCTTAACCTCAATATCGAGAACAAGGTCAATGTCAACGCCCATTGTATCCAGAGCCTCGGCCTGAGGAATAGTTCTTGGGAAACCATCAAGGATAAAGCCGTTTTTGCAGTCATCAAGGGCGATTCTGTCCTTAACAATGCCGATAACAACTTCGTCAGGAACAAGAGCACCTGACTCCATATATGACTTAGCCTTCAAACCCATCTCAGTACCGGTTTTCAGCGCCTCACGGATCATATCTCCTGTAGAGATAGTCGGAATGTTTAATTTCTTGCTGATAATTTCAGCCTGTGTGCCCTTGCCGGCACCAGGAGCACCTAATAAAATTAATTTCATAGTAATTTCTCCTGTTTTAATCAAGGAAGCCCTTGTAATGACGCATCATCATCTGTGACTCCATCTGCTTTGAAGTTTCAAGTGCTACACCTACAATGATGATAACCGAAGTACCACCCATTGAAAGCCCTGTCATTCCTGTTGCTGCTGTATAAATCAGCGGGAACAGTGCGATTACAGCAAGGAAGAGAGCACCGATAAGTGTAATCCTTGAAAGAATTCTTGAAATAAACTCAACAGTTGGCTGACCCGGTCTGATACCCGGAATTGTGCCGTTATTCTGCTTTAAGTTGTTAGCCATCTCTATCGGGTTATACTGAATTGTAGTATAGAAGTAAGCAAAAGCTATGATAAAGAAGAAGTAGAGTACCATATACAGCCAGCCTTCTGTTCTGAAAGCATTGAAAAAGCTGATCCAAAACTGTGATTCAGGCTTCCAGAAAAGGTTGATTGTTGTTGGTATTGAAAGGATTGAAGAAGCGAAGATGATTGGCATAACACCGCCGAGTGCTACCTTAATTGGAAGGAAGCTTGACTGACCGCCGTACATCTTTCTGCCGACTACTCTCTTTGCATACTGGATCGGTATTCTTCTCTCTGAATCGTTCATAAATGTGATGATCCAGATTACGAAGAGGAAGAGAACTACCCAAAGCGGTACGAATACGAGCATTTCGGAAGCACCCTTGATGCCCTCTGACCAGTACTGACCGAGGAGGCTGATTGTGTAAGGGAAACGGGCAATAATACCTGCAAAAAGGAGGATTGAAATACCGTTGCCGATACCAAACTGGTTAATCTGCTCACCGAGCCACATCATAAGAGCTGTACCTGCTGTAAATACAAGCACGATGATGATTGCCGAGTAAACAAAGTCAAAGCCCTCGTTGTACGATGTAACACCTGATTTGTAAAGATAATACCAATAAGCTGTACCCTGAACAAGACCGAGGATAACTGTTACATAACGGGTAATTTTACCAATCTTTTTTCTGCCGACTTCGCCCTCACGAGATAACCTCTCAAGCGGAGGTATAGCTACGCAGAGAAGCTGCATAATAATGGAACTGTTGATATAAGGGGTAACACCCATTGCAAAGAGTGTTGCGTTTGAGAACGCACCACCCGAAAGTGTGTTGAGGTAAGAAAGCATAGAGCCACTGTCGTCAACACCTTTCATAAGGCTGCTGAGTGCACCCATATCCAGAAACGGTGCCGGAATAACCGAACCGATTCTAAATACCAATACAATAATTAAAGTGAAAACAATCTTTTTTCTAAGATCCGGAACGGCCCAGGCATTTCTAATTGTTTTAAACAATTAAATCACCTCAACCTTTCCTCCTGCCTTTTCAATAGCTTCCTTTGCGGATTTGGAGAAAGCATCTACTTTAACAGTTAAATTCTTTGTCAACTCGCCGTTACCAAGAATCTTAACGCCGTCAAAAGAGTTCTTTACCAGACCTGCAGCTCTGAGAGCTTCTGTATCAACTACTGCACCGTTGTCAAACTTAGCTTCCAACTTAGCAATGTTAACTGCAACGATTTTCTTTCTGAAAATGTTGTTGAAACCTCTCTTAGGAACTCTTCTCTGAAGAGGCATCTGACCGCCTTCAAAGCCAGGACGGATGCTGCCGCCTGAACGAGCCTTCTGACCCTTGTGGCCTTTGCCGGATGTTTTACCCCAGCCTGAACCGTGACCACGGCCAATTCTCTTGACATCTTTCTTGGAACCGTCAACCGGTGAAAGTTCATGTAACTTCATTACTTGCACCTCCCTTAAGCATCAACCTTAACAAGGTGAACGATTTTAGCGATCTTGCCCTTTGTTGAAGCGTTATCCGGCTGTTCGGTTGTGTCGCCGATCTTTTTAAGGCCAAGTGCATGGGCAGTTGCGATCTGATCCTTTTTAGAACCTATAAGGCTTTTAACTAATGTTACTTTCATAATCTGCAACCTCCCTCTTATAAGATTTCTTTTACTGATTTGCCACGGAGAGCCGCAACTTCCTCAGCTGTTCTAAGGCTCTGCAAGCCCTGAAGTGTAGCACGAACTACATTGCAAGGGTTGTTTGAACGAAGAGCCTTTGTTCTAATATCCTTAATACCTACAGCCTCAACAACTGCACGAACAGGACCGCCGGCTATAACACCGGTACCGGGAGCAGCAGGCTTTAAAAGAACTCTGCCTGCACCAAACTCACCAATGATTTCGTGAGGGATTGTTGTACCTCTGAGAGCAACCTTAATAAGGTTCTTCTTAGCGTCCTCAATGCCCTTTCTTATAGCGTCAGGAACTTCGCCTGCTTTACCAATGCCGAAACCTACTGTGCCTTCGCCGTCGCCTACAACTACGAGAGCTGCAAACTTGTAAATACGGCCGCCCTTTACTGTTTTTGAAACACGGTTGATTGTAACAACCTGCTCTGTGAATCTGTCGTCGTTTCTATCAAAGTTAGCCAAAGTAATTCCTCCTATTCCTTAGAAATTGAGGCCGCCCTCACGGGCGCCTTCGGCCAATTCTGCTACACGGCCGTGATAGATGTTACCGCCTCTGTCAAATACAACATCGACGATATTCTTTTCTGCTGCCTTTGCAGCGATGAGCTTACCAACAGCTCTTGCTGCCTCTTTGTTTCCGCCGTTACCGCTAATGCTCTTATCAAGAGAAGAAGCAGAAGCAAGTGTTACACCGGCAACATCATCTATGAGCTGAGCATAGATGTTGTTGGTGGAACGGAATACACAAAGGCGTGGACATTCTGCTGTGCCGCTTATTTTGCCACGAACTCTCTTGTGGCGTTTAAGACGGGCTTTCTTTGTATCAGGTCTTTTTACCATTTGTCATTCACTCCTTAATTACTTGCCTTTACCGGTTTTACCTTCCTTGCGGCGGATAACCTCGTCCTTATACTTAATACCCTTGCCCTTATATGGCTCCGGTGGACGCTTTTCTCTAACCTCAGCTGCAAACTGACCAACCTTCTGTTTATCGCAGCCAAGGATAATGATGTTGTTAGGATCAGGAACTTCAATCTTGATCTCGTCTGTTTCTTCAACAATAACCTGGTGAGAATAACCAAGGTTCATAACAAGCTTTTTGCCCTGCTTCTGAACTCTGTAACCAACACCGTTTACTTCAAGCTCCTTCTTGTAGCCGTCTGTTACACCTACAACCATATTGTAGATGAGTGAACGAGAAAGACCGTGAAGGCTTCTGTTGAGCTTATTATCGTCAGGACGCTTTACTTCAACAACATCTCCGTTGATTTCTACCGTTATATTTGGGTGAATCTTTTGAACAAGCTCGCCCTTTGGTCCTTTAACAGTAACTACGCTGTCTTTAACATCAACTGTTACTCCAGCGGGAATATTTATAGGTTTTCTTCCAATTCGAGACATCTCGGCACCTCCTTACCAAATGAATGCAAGAACTTCGCCGCCAACATTAGCCTTACGAGCCTCACGGTCTGTCATAATACCTCTGCTGGTTGAAATAATTGCTACGCCAAGGCCCTTCATAACCTTTGGCAGGTTCTCTGCATTGCTGTAGATGCGTAAGCCCGGCTTTGAAATTCTTCTAAGACCTGTAATAACAGGTGCCTTTTCGGCTGTGTATTTAAGTGTTACCTTAATAACACCCTGCTTACCATCTTCAAGTGTTGTAAAATCTTTGATATAACCCTCATCAAGGAGAATCTGGCAGATAGCCTTCTTAACCTTAGAAGCAGGAATATCAACTGTATCGTGCTTAGCGGAGCTTGCGTTACGGATTCTTGTAAGCAAGTCTGCGATTGTATCAGTAATCTGCATAATTGTGTACCTCCTTACCAGCTTGATTTCTTAATGCCAGGAATCTCACCCTTATAAGCGAGTTCACGGAAGCAGATACGGCAAATACCGTACTTACGGAGGTAAGCATGTGGTCTGCCGCAGATTTTGCAGCGATTGTACTGTCTTGTTGAGTACTTTGGCTTTCTCTGCTGTTTAATTTTCATTGATGTCTTAGCCACAACATTTCCTCCTTACTTTGCAAACGGAGCACCCAAAAGCTTTAGAAGCTCACGGCCCTCTTCATCTGTATTAGCTGTGGTAACAAAACAAATGTCCATACCACGAACCTTGTCAATCTTGTCATATTCAATCTCAGGGAAAATGAGCTGCTCTTTGATACCCATATTGTAGTTGCCACGGCCATCAAAAGAGTTGCCGTTAATTCCTCTGAAGTCACGAACTCTAGGTAAAGCAACATTGAAAAGACGGTCAACAAACTCGTACATTCTCTCGCCTCTGAGTGTTACCTTACAACCGATAGCCATGCCCTCTCTGAGTTTAAAGTTAGCAACTGACTTTTTAGCACGACAAATAAGTGGCTGCTGACCTGTGATTGCACGAAGGTCATTTGTGATAGCGTCGATAACCTTTGAGTTATCCTTAGCTTCGCCGGCACCAACATTGATAACAACCTTATCAAGCTTAGGAATCTGCATTACACTCTTGTAAGAGAACTTCTTCAAAAGAGCCGGTGCAACTTCCTCATTGTAGAAAGTTTTTAGTCTAGCCATGATGAAATCCTCCTTTTTTAAATCTGCTCTTTGCACTTAGCACAGATTCTGTCCTTAGTGCCGTCAGCGTTAATGTTGTGAGCTACTCTAGTTGGCTTTTTACAGCTTGGGCAAACGAGCTGTACCTTTGAAGCGTACAAAGCTGCCTCTGCCTTTACAATACCGCCGACTTCGCCCATCTTTCTAGGCTTAACATGCTTGGATACCACATTGATTTTCTCAACGATAACCTTGCCTTCTTTTGGTGAAACTGCAAGAACAGTGCCCTTCTTGCCCTTGTCCTTACCGCTTATAACTACAACGGTGTCACCTGTTTTTACATGAACTTTTTTATTCATAACCGACACCTCCAATTAAAGTACTTCCGGAGCAAGGGAAAGGATTTTTGTAAAGTCCTTTTCACGAAGCTCACGAGCTACAGGTCCGAAAATACGAGTGCCTCTAGGGCTCTTATCGTCTTTAATGATAACTGCTGCGTTTTCGTCAAAGCGAATGTAGGTACCGTCTTCACGACGAACACCCTTAGCTGAGCGTACAACAACTGCACGAACAACATCGCCCTTTTTAACAACGCCGCCTGGTGCTGCTTTTTTAACAGAAGCAACAACAACATCGCCAATGTTGGCATATTTTCTCTTAGTACCGCCGAGAACACGAATGCACATAAGTTCCTTAGCACCGGTATTGTCGGCTACCTTGAGATAAGTTTGCTGCTGAATCACAGTGTGTTCCTCCTTTTCTCAAGCTAACTTATTTAGCTTTCTCAATAATCTCGACAAGTCTCCATCTTTTATCCTTAGATAACGGACGGGTTTCCATAATTTTTACTCTGTCGCCGACACCTGCTGTGTTTTCTTCATCATGTGCCTTATAGCGAACGGTTCTTTTAACAACCTTGTTGTAAAGCTTGTGCTTAACGCTGTCTTCAATAGCAACAACAATGGTCTTATCCATCTTATCGGATACAACCTTGCCGACAACAGTCTTTCTGTAATTTCTATCGCTCATCGTCGTATCCTCCTTAGTTTTCAGCTAATTCGTCTTCACGAAGAATTGTTGAAATTCTTGCAATATCCTTCTTAACTGCACCAATTCTTGTTGGATTGTCAAGCTGGTTGATTGCAAGCTGGAAACGAAGGTTGAAAAGTTCTTCCTTCAGGTCCTTGAGTTTACTCTGTTGTTCTTCAGTTGAAAGCTCTCTGATTTCCTGTGCTGTCATTACTGTTCAACCTCCTTTTTAACAAACTTACACTTGATTGGAAGCTTGTTTGCAGCAAGACGCAAAGCTTCTCTTGCTGTAGCTTCGTCTACACCTGCAAGCTCAAACATTACTCTGCCCGGTTTTACAACGGCTACCCAATACTCAGGGGCACCTTTACCTTTACCCATTCGGGTTTCAAGAGGCTTCTTTGTAACCGGCTTGTCAGGGAATATTTTGATCCAAACCTTACCAAATCTTTTACAGTAACGAGTCATAGCAACACGGGCTGCTTCGATCTGGTTGGAAGTAATCCATGAAGGCTCAAGAGCCTGGAGACCATACTCGCCGTAAGTAACCTTATTACCACGGTATGCTTTACCGGTAAGACGACCTCTGTGTACTCTTCTGTACTTAACTCTTTTAGGTAATAGCATTACTTTCTGCCTCCTTCTCTACGAGGGGCACGCTCAGGACGCTCAGGTCTTTTGAGAACATTGCCGATAACCTCACCGTTATAAATCCAAACCTTAACACCTACAATACCGTATGTTGTGTGTGCCTCGGCGAAACCGTAGTCGATGTCGGCTCTTAATGTCTGAAGCGGAATTGTACCCTCGTGATACTGCTCGCTTCTTGCGATTTCTGCACCGCCAAGACGGCCGGAACACATTGTTTTAATACCCTTAGCACCGAACTTCATTGATCTGCCGATTGCCTGCTTCATAGCACGACGGTATGAAATTCTCTTTTCGAGCTGCTGAGCAATGTTCTCGGCAACAAGCTGTGCATTGAGGTCAGGATGTTTAACCTCAACAATGTTGATGTTCACCGGCTTATTGAGGAACTTCTCGCACTGGAGTCTGAGTTTCTCAATCTCACTGCCGCCCTTACCGATAATCATACCCGGCTTAGCACAGTGAATGTGAAGTCTTACTCTTTTGCCGTCTCTCTCGATTTCAATCTTGGAAATACCAGCATTGAAGAGCTGCTTCTTTAATACCTTACGAAGGTTGTAGTCCTCAACGAGAATATCGCCGAATTCCTTCTTATTGGCAAACCATCTGGAATCCCAGTCTTTGATTACGCCTACACGAAGACCGTGTGGATTAACTTTCTGTCCCATTACTACAAACCTCCTTTATTCTTTCTCTTTGAGCACCAGAGTGATGTGGGATGTTTTCTTATCAATTCTGAATGCTCTGCCCTGGGCTCTTGGTCTGATTCTCTTAAGAATCGGGCCCTGGGACACACTACATTCTGAAACATAAAGCTCAGATGTATCCATATCGTGGTTATTCTCAGCATTTGCTACTGCTGATTTGAGCAACTTAAGAAGTGGCTCGCAAGCGGCCTTTGGGGTATGCTCGAGAATAGCCTTTGCAAGTTTTACGTCCTTACCTCTGATAAGGTCAAGCACAACCGAAACCTTACGAGGTGAAATGCGAACATAATTTGCATATGCTTTTGCTTCCATCTTGCTTACTCCTTCCGCTTATTTAGATGTCTTGCTGCCGGCATGACCTCTGAATGTTCTTGTCGGTGCAAACTCACCAAGCTTGTGACCAACCATATCTTCAGTTACATATACCGGAACATGCTTGCGTCCGTCGTGGACAGCAAATGTGTGACCTACGAATTCAGGGAAGATTGTTGAACTTCTTGACCAAGTCTTGAGGATTCTCTTTTCTCCCTTTTCGTTCATATCAATGACTCTTTCGAGCAGCTTAGGCTGGACAAAAGGGCCTTTTTTAGTACTTCTACTCATATTAAATTAGCTCCTTCCGCCTTACTTACCGTTTCTTCTTCTGACAATCAACTTGTCTGAAGCCTTATGACTCTTACGAGTCTTATAACCAAGAGCAGGCTTGCCCCATGGTGTGCAAGGACCCGGACGACCTACAGGGGACTTACCTTCACCACCACCGTGTGGGTGGTCGTTAGGGTTCATTACAGAACCTCTGACGGTTGGTCTCCAACCCATATTTCTCTTTCTACCTGCCTTACCGATCTTAACATTCTCATGGTCAGCATTGCCAACAACACCAACTGTTGCCATACAATTGTCCTGAACATTTCTAAGTTCGCCGGAAGGGAGTCTTAAAAGTGCAAGGCCGTTTTCTTTAGCCATGAGCTGTGCCATATTACCGGCTGCACGGGCAAGCTGAGCACCTCTGCCCGGATAGAGCTCTACATTGTGGATGAATGTACCTGTTGGGATTGCACTTAACGGCAATGCGTTACCAGGCTTAATATCTGCACCTGTGCCGGCAACAACTGTGTCGCCAACCTTGAGACCCTGTGGTGCAATGATGTATGACTTTTCGCCATCCTCATACTGGATTAAAGCGATAAATGCTGAACGGTTAGGATCGTACTCAAGAGTCTTAACTGTTGCAGGGATGTCAAACTTCTGTCTCTTAAAATCAATTACTCTGTACTTTCTGCGGTTACCGCCGCCTCTGTGGCGAACAGTGATTCTACCGTAAGAGTTACGACCGGCATTTTTCTTGAGCGGCTGTAGCAAGCTCTTCTCCGGTGCAACCTTTGAAAGAGTTGAGTAATCAGTAACCGACATATTACGACGAGCATTTGTGGTCGGTTTATATACCTTAATGGCCATTTGATTTCACTCTCCTCATGATGGCTTTGCGGGGCTATGGTGAACCCCATACATTCTGCCTATAATATAATTTGTAGGCTCATACTGACCAAATGTCAGTAATTACATCATGCCTTCAAAAAATTCGATGCTCTTGCTGTCCTCTGTAAGAGTAACAACAGCCTTTTTCCAAGACCTTGTGTAGCCCTGTGTTCTGCCCTGTCTTTTAAGCTTTCCGCGAACATTGATTGTATTAACCTTTGCCACTTTAACCTTAAAAGCCTCTTCAACAGCGTGCTTTACATCAATCTTAGTAGCGGTCTTGGCAACCTCAAAGGTGTACTTTTTGTCTGTGATGCCCTGCATAGACTTTTCAGTAATGATAGGGCGGATTATGATGTCATGTGCAATCATGCGTACACCTCCTCAATTTTAGCTACTGCACCTTCTGCGATAACAAGCTTGTCGGCATTGAGAATGTCATAAACATTAAGCTCATTTACCTGGCAAGTTTTAACGCCCGGAATGTTAGAAGCTGACTTGATTACTTTTTTATCAACCTCAGGAAGAACGATAAGTGTTTTCTTCTCTGAGCCGATAGCGTTGAGCATCTCAACCATAGTTTTTGTCTTGTATTCATCAGCAGCAATCTTATCAACAACAATGATTTCTTCTGATGCATACTTTGAAGATAATGCAGACTTAAGAGCAAGTCTTTTTACCTTCTTATTTACACTGAAGCCGTAGCTCCTTGGCTTTGGAGCAAATACAATACCGCCGTGTGTCCACTGAGGGGATCTTGTAGAACCCTGACGGGCACGACCTGTACCCTTCTGTCTCCACGGCTTTCTTCCGCCGCCGGAAACCTCAGAACGAGTTAATGCACTCTGTGTGCCCTGACGCTGATTTGCGAGATAGAGAACTACCATCTGGTGCATTACTGCTTCATTCGGTTCGATAGCAAAGATTGAGTCGCTAAGCTCAATTGTTTTAGCCTTTGAACCTTTCATATCAACTACGTTAATACTTGGCATTTGTAGTCCCCCTTTCTTAAGCCTTTACAGAATCTTTAATTACAACAATGCCTTTGTTAGGGCCAGGAATTGCACCCTTGATAGCAATGAGGTTGTTTTCAACATCAACCTTGACAATTTCAAGATTCTGAACAGTTACTCTTTCGGCACCCAAGTGACCTGCCATCTTCTTGCCCTTGAATACTCTTGAAGGAGAAGAACAGCAACCCATGGAACCACCGTCACGCACGCAAGGACCTGTACCATGTGACTCTTTAAGTCTGTGGAAGTTCCAGCGTTTAATAACACCGGCATAGCCCTTACCTTTGCTCTTACCGGTAACGTCAACCTTGTTGCCGGCTTCAAATACATTTGCTTTAACAATGTCGCCTACATTATAAGCGTCTGTGTCCTCAAATCTGAATTCTCTCAGATACTTTTTAGGAGCAACATTAGCCTTGTCAAAATGACCCTTCATAGGCTTGTTAACTTTGTGAGGCTTTAAGTCACCGTAACCAAACTGTACGGCAGCATAGCCATCGTTTTCAACTGTCTTTTTTAATGAAACAACACAAGGACCTGCTTCAACAACAGTTACAGGAACAAAGTGTCCCTTTTCGTCGAAAATCTGAGTCATGCCGACTTTCTTTCCGATTAATGCTTTCTGCATTAGTTTTTCCTCCTTTTAGGTTATTGGTCGGTTGCCCGACATTTACCCTGTCTACTGGTAGGTTGACCTTAGATTATAACTTAATCTCAATGTCAACGCCGGCAGGGAGTTCTAAGCTCATAAGAGCCTCGACTGTCTTGTTTGACGGTCTTAAAATGTCGATAAGTCTCTTGTGGGTTCTCATCTCGAACTGCTCACGGCTGTCCTTGTACTTGTGAACAGCACGAAGGATGGTAACAACCTGCTTCTCTGTAGGAAGCGGAACAGGGCCTGATACTCTTGCACCTGTTCTCTTAGCTGTTGAAACGATTCTCTCGGCTGACTGATCAACCAGCTGATGATCATAACCCTTGAGTCTTATACGAATTTTTTCCTTGACTGCCATAATCAACGCCTCCTTAATTATTGTATTGAGTTGGCGGGCGTGTTTTAAACTGGTAACGCAGTCGGGTGTTTCGCACCCTTGCATTAAAAAAACCGAATATTTTGCATAATTCGGGCAGTTTAAAACGCATTATGAGCATAATTTTACCGCAAAAGCGGCAAAAACTCAAAAAATCTTAAAATAATCGCCCGGTTTAAAATCGGACATACTCCACGGAAAAACCGACTTAAAGTCGCAACCTCCCGCTTCATCGCATATCTATCGCAGTCACGCATAGCTAATTATAGCGTAAAATCCTATATATTACAAGCTTTTTACCAAATTATCATATATAGAACTTTTCAAAGCTTTTTTGATTATTTTTATACAAAACTAACAAACAGTTTAATTGAATATAGCTGCAGTCACAACCGAGCCAATAATAAGAACCGCACAGATAAAAGCCACAACCCTTACTACTCTCATTTGCTTTTTACGCTTTTCCTGATAATTCATATAAACATCTCCAAAAAATTTTTTTAAATTTATTATAACATACTTGATTATTTTTTTAAAGCGTTATATTATATAAATATGAAATTAAGGACGGTGTATTTATGCTCCACATTTATTACGGAAACGGAAAAGGTAAAACCACTGCAGCGGTCGGTCTTGCAGTAAGAGCGGCAGGTAGAAATTTAAATGTACTGTTTGCACAATTTTTGAAAACAGAAGACTCAGGCGAACGGTTTGCTTTAAAAAAACTTGATAATATTAACCTTGTACCTTGTCCTGACAAACTTAAATTTGTTGCTCAGATGACAGAGGAAGAAAAACTTGAGTGCCGTAAGTATTCCAGAAATATATTTGACCAAAGCATCCGCAATGCACTTATGGGCAGTTACAATATGATAATCTTTGATGAAATCTTCACGGCTATTGAACATAATATGCTTTCCGAAGGCGAGTTGTTTGACTTTCTTGCAAATGCACCGCAGAACCTTGAGGTAATTTTGACAGGTCACAACCCTAGCGAAAGAGTGCTTGCCCTTGCCGATTATGCAACCGAAATGGTTAAGCGTGCTCATCCTTATGAAAAAGGTGTTTCTGCAAGAAAAGGAATTGAATACTGATTTCACCTCTGCCACCGGGTAGAGGTAATACTTAACATACTAAGTATAGCATCAACTTCCACCGTTAGGTCTTTGAAGGTGGTTGTTGATGCTTTTTTATCGGAGGAATTATGAGGATAAGTTCTGAGTTAAAGAATTTTTCAAAATATGTAACGCTCAACATTATCGGTATGATTGGATTATCCTGCTACATACTTGCAGACACATTTTTTATTGCAAAGGGTTTAGGCAGCAAGGGGCTTACGGCTCTTAATCTGGCATTACCGCTTTTCAGTTTACTTAACGGCATTGGACTAATGCTCGGCATAGGAGGGGCGTCAAGGTACACTGTACTAAAAAATCAAGGCGACGCTGAGGGAGCCAACAGTGTATTCACTCATACAGTTTTTTTCGGAGCGGTATTTTCTGTTATTTTTTTCTGTTTGGGATGCTTTATACCCAAGCAGTTAGCGGTACTTGTCGGAGCCGATTCAGAGATGCTGGGTATGACAGGCACATACATCAGCGTACTGTGGATGTTTTCTCCATTTTTTATTTTCAACGATATTATGCAATCGTTCATACGCAACGACAATTCTCCGCATCTTTCCATGGCAGGAATGATAATAGGAAGTATGTCAAATATAGTGTTGGACTACATATTCATCTTCCCTCTTAATATGGGCATTTTCGGTGCAATACTCGCCACAGGAATATCGCCGTGTATAAGCCTTGCGGTTATCTCTTTTCACTTTATCAAACGAAAAAACACCTTCCACCTGACACCCACTTCAGCAAACGCAGGCCACATTAAATATATTTTCAGCGGTGGACTAACCGCCTTTGTAGGAGAAATGTCAACAGGCATTGTAATAATGATTTTCAATACAATTTTACTGCAGTTATCAGGCAATATTGCAGTTGCCGGCTACGGAGTAATCGCAAACATATCAATGGTAGTTATTTCGGTTTTTAACGGTCTTGCACAAGGTATTCAGCCCCTTTGCAGTCGGTTTTACGGAACCGGCAACCGCAACAGTCTGCAAAAAATTTTACATTATGCGATTGTGTTATCATTTATAATTGCCGTATTAATTTACTTAAGTGCATTTTTTGGTGCAGACTATATAACTATGATATTCAACAGCAATAACGATGCAGAACTTCAAAAAATTGCAGTTCACGGAATTAAACTGTACTTTATCGGTTCGGTCTTTGCCGGAATAAACATAACAGTTGCAATTTACTTTGTTTCTGTAGAACAACCGCTTTTTGCAAATATAATATCCATTTCAAGGGGATTTGCAGTGATTATTCCGGTAACCATTATACTCTCATCATTATGGAAAATCACCGGGCTTTGGCTTGCATTTACCGTTGCAGAAGGCATTGTTACAGTACTATCATACATACTGTATATTACATACAAACGCAAAAACTAACAGCACACCAACCGATGTGCTGTTGTTTTGTAAATAGTATCAAAAGGAAGGAAACAATGAAAAAATTTATCTAAAAAAAGTCGTTTGTTATTGGATTGTCTATATAATACATGGGTTATGTGATGATTTTTTGAAGTCAATGTGTAGTTTTACAAAATTTTCATTGACTAAACACTTTAAACTTGATAATATAGTATTTACTGTAAAGCAAAATCTTACAGCAAGAATTTAAAGAACCGCCGATTAAATCGTTTGGTTAAACAGATTTAATATATGATTTAATCATAGGTTTCTTGATATTAAACACAGCAAAATATCGCAACTATTTTGCCCTAAGAAGTAAAGGAGAACTCATCTATGTTGTTGGAGATTTTATTGCAAGTTTTACTGTTGGTCGTCGGATTCATTCTCTTAGTTAAAGGTGCGGACTTTTTCGTTGACGGCGTAAGCGACATTGCCGCACACTTTGGTATTCCGCAAATTGTAATCGGTCTTACGATTGTTGCGTTCGGAACATCCGCTCCCGAAGCCGCAATTAGCATAACAGCAGCAATACAAGGTTCAGGCGGTGTTGCCATAGGCAACATTATCGGCAGCAACATTATGAATGTGTGGCTGATACTTGGTATTTCTGCCATTGTTTCACCAATGCTTGTTCAAAAAAACACAATTCGCTACGAAATTCCGTTTACAATCCTTGCAAGCACAGCTTTACTTGTTATGGGTATATTAAACGACGACCTGTACATTGTATGCGGAATAATCCTTTGGGTAATGTTTCTGATTTTTATGGCTTATCTTGTTTTCTCCGCTGTTAAACAGATGAAAGAAAATAAAGCTAAAGGTCTTGAAAAGCAAGAAGAAAAGGAAAAAATTAATGTACCATTCAATATAGTAGTTAGTATTTTGGGCGGTGCAGCTGTTGTTTTGGGTGCAAATGTTTCTGTTGACGCTGCTACCGAAATCGCAAGAATTTGCGAAATAAGCGAGGACATCATCGGGCTTACAATCGTTGCCTTTGGAACCTCTCTGCCTGAGTTAGTTACATCTGTTACTGCCTCACGCAAAGGCAAAAACGACATAGCAATCGGCAACATTGTCGGCAGCAACATATTCAACATCTTGTTTGTAATCGGCACAACTTCACTCATCACACCTGTTGCCTTTGACAACAGTTTTATCGCTGACGGAGCAGTCGCAATTGCTGCCATCGTTACTCTTTGGGTGTTCACTATCAGAAAAAAACAGCTTTCACGAGCAGGCGGTATAGCTATGCTTTTATTGTATGTTGCATATTTTGCATACCTGATAGCAAGGGAAACAATTTTATAATAAAGGAGAAATTTTACTATGTCAAAACCAATTGTTACATTTGAAATGGAAAACGGCAAGATTTTTAAAGCCGAGCTTTATCCTGAAATTGCACCAAACACTGTAAACAATTTTCTTAGTTTGGTAAATAAAGGATATTACAACGGGCTGACTTTCCACAGGGTTATTTACGGCTTTATGATCCAAGGCGGTTGTCCTCAGGGAACCGGCACAGGCGGTCCGGGTTACAGCATCAAAGGCGAATTTACAGGCAATGGCTTTAAAAATGATTTAAAGCACACCGAGGGTGTTCTGTCAATGGCACGCTCAATGATGCCTAATTCAGCCGGAAGCCAGTTTTTTGTAATGCACAAAACCAGCCCGCACCTCGACGGTCAGTATGCCGCATTCGGTAAGGTTATTGAGGGGCTTGATGTTGTAAATGAAATTGCAGAAGTTGACACCGACTTTCGCGATAAACCACTTGACCCGCAGGTTATAAAGACAGTAACCGCAGAAACTTTCGGCGAAACTTATCCGGAACCTGAAAAGTGCTGATAAAACAAAAACAATAGCTAAACATGGGTAGTATCGGAAAATTCCGGTACTGCCTTTTTTTGTTTGTGTTACAAAAAACTCCAAAACCCTTTCGAGCTTTGGAGTATAAAGAAATCGTATATATTATCTTCGAGAACTTTTCAAACGCATAGATTGGCTTGTTTACAGGGCTTTTGCTTTCTTTTGTTGCTTGTGGGTTGTGTGCGGAGGACTATTGAATGACATGGAAATCGCCCTACACAAACCTACTGAGTCAAATCTTTCTTCTTTTACTCGATGAAATCTCAAAAATATGCCCTTTCCAATAATCGCTGTTCACATATTCATAGCCCGAAAGATAACCATCACCGTCGCGATGAAGAAGATAAGTATCTTGTGTTATAGTGAAGTTTGTTTTCCGTATTTTCTCTGCCTCAGCCTCAAACATCTTACCCCATCCTTCAACGATACGCGCAAAGCCTTCTGAAGCAGGTGCGCAACTCCACATTACGACTTTCTTTATTCCTTCTTCCGTGTAGGCATACGCTTCCTGTGAAATGCTCTGACAGATATCGGAGATAAATTCGCCGGTTGTATATCTGACAATCCGACTCATTTTATCATATTCAGCTTGCGAAATCCATTCGATTTCCGTATTGTTTTCTGCCTTTCTAAAGCAAAAATATGTGACCGTATTTTCGTCATATAACGCAAACCCGCAAACATCATAATCAACATATCCTTCGGGAGGAAAATCAATGAATGTCACTATTTGATTATCTGAGTTGAATCCGTATTTCATAACAGGCCTTGAGCGTTTTGTCATTCGTTTTAAGATTTTTCCTCTGTGTACATTCCCAACGATCAAGTCAAAAACAGGACTCGGGCAGTAATATCCAAGTTGCATATCCGAGCCTGTGCAAAGCTCTACTCTTACAACGGAATAATTCGCCTCATCATATATAAACTCACATTTATCAATATACTCATCGGCACACTGTTGGAATCGTTTGTAATACTGTTCAAATAGAGCGATAATATCCTAGTTTGTCATTTTGCTTCACCTTTGACCCTGTTCTGAATATCCTCGATCGACGGCAACTGATTTGCCAGCTCCTCGGGGAGACTGTTCGTGATTTTGTATTCGCTTACACCGATAGGTTTTGACATATCTTTAAGGGAATACTCGGCAACCAAATCGTTTTTGTTTTTGCACAGCAACAAACCGATAGACGGATTATCCTGCTCTTTTTTCAAAATGCCGTCAACCGCGGAAAGATAAAAATTAAGCTGACCCGCGTATTCGGGTTTGAACTCGCCTGTTTTGAGTTCTATCACAACGTAAGCACGCAGATTGAGGTTGTAAAACAACAGGTCAATATAGAAGTCGTCGCCTCCTACATTAATATGATACTGATTGCCGAGAAACGCAAAGCCTTTGCCGAGCTCCAACAACAGTTTAGTAACTTCTTTGACTAAGGCGTTCTCGATATCTCTCTCCACCATATCCTCACGGAACGGGATAAAATCAAATATATACGGATCCTTCATGGTCTGCGCGGCAAGCTCGCTTTGCGGAGAAGCCAAAAGCTTTTCAAAGTTGTTTACTTTGTTCGCAAGAACCTGACGGGCGTATAAATCGCTTTCGATTTGGTGAGTAAGTACACTATGTGACCAACCGTTCTCTGCTGTTTTAAGGATATACCATTCACGCTGTTCGGGTGAATGTATTTTATCTAAGATAAGCGTATTATGTGACCATGGAATTTGTGCAGACACTGTCTGCACAAATTTCTCATCGGGATAAGTCTCGGCGAATTTCGCCATGTATTTCAGATTTCGCACCGAGTAACCCTTAACATTCGGAAATTCAAGCTTGATGTCAGCGGCAAGATTGTCGATAAACTTATTACCCCAGGATTTATGCTCATTGATGATTTTTCCAATGTTGTAATAAAGCATAATCAATTCGCAGTTGACGCTCAGTGCCGCCTTGTATTGCGCGGATTTGATTTCTTTTTTGATGGAATCAATGATGATCAAATATTCATTACCGTTCATTAACATATCCGTCACTTCCTTATGAGAATATTTTACCATATAGCAGGCGATATATCAACAAAAAAAGAAAACTCCAAAGCCCTTGCGAACTTTGGAGTAATAAAACAATCGTAACAGGTTATCTCTTCGAAAACTTTTTAAACGCAGAAATTGGCTTGTTTACAGGGCTTTTGCTTTCTTTTGTTGCTTGTGGGTTTTGTGCGGAGAGCTATGCAAAGCATCTACTTGAAAACATTTTTCCTGTGATACTTCATATATCCTAACAATTCTTTAGATGGATTATCAATATAAACTTTATCGGTTTGGATGTTAATTATCTTTTCATTTTCATCACTTAATTTATTTGAAACTATAATCTTCATGTCATTATTGAAAGAAATTAATCCAGTATCAAAAAGCTTATCATATAGAGAAGATAAAAGCAAACCATTTTCAGGACTTAAACGTTCTTTGTTGTTTGATGATCGCCATGGTTTAATATGGCTGGCATTTAACAACCTTTTATCGTCTATTCCAGTTATTATGCATTTACCATATTTCTCTATTAACTGCTTGCGAAATATCCCCTGACCAATTCTTGATTTGATAATCATTTCTTTTTCTGTTTTCTTTAGAGCAGTGTCATTTCTTATAGAATCGATTTGCCTTTGAATAATCGGGCTTATTTCGCCGTTGTATTCTTCACGCATACTGCGTAATCCCCAATAACCCTCACCTTTTCCGTAAACCGAATAGAACAAATCAGGATTATAAGTCCTATATGAATCCATTTGCTTGCAATGGGTGGTCAATTCAGTACTAACATTGTTTCTCCAACTTCTGTTTGTATGAATATTAGGTAACAAATCTCTTTCTTCTATGCTGGAGCAAATTTCCTTAAATGAGGCTTCACCACCAAGATTTGTAATTGATTCTATTATCTCGGACAAATATATAACTCTATTATCCATAAACCCTCTATATTAACTTCTTGATTTTTATTTCTTCAGCTAAAAAATTTATCGGTTTTATTTTATTATATATTTTTTCGCAATTTCGATATTATTAACTATCTCTCGTTTTGTCATACTTACCTCTCGTTATGCAAATTAAGCCACTCATCAAATTGATGAATGGCTTAAAATTTGTTAGTTACGTGTTAGTTACCGTCCAGAATCCACCGTATTTTAGGCAAATCCAAAACGATAAAACCCGCATAAACATTGTCGCCGTAAGGCTCTGATTATCTCTTTGAGAACTGTGGAGCACGACGAGCTGCTTTGAGACCGTACTTCTTTCTTTCCTTCATACGAGGGTCACGAGTTAAGAAGCCTGCTTTCTTGAGATCCGGTCTTAAGTTCTCGCTGTCATACTGGAGAAGAGCACGAGCAATACCGTGACGGATTGCACCGGCCTGACCTGTAACGCCACCACCTGAAACTCTGCATACAACATCAAACTTTTCGCCTGTTTCAGTAAGTTCGAGAGGCTGACGAACGATGAGCTTAAGTGTTTCAAGACCGAAATATTCATCAATATCTCTGTCGTTGATTGTCACCTTTCCTGTTCCCTGGTAAAGTCTTACACGAGCAACAGAAGACTTTCTTCTGCCTGTTCCGTAGAAAAACGGTGTCTTATCGTACATAATGATAGCCTCCTTCCTTAAATTTCATATGCCTCAGGCTTTTGAGCTTCGTGATTGTGCTCAGCACCTGCAAACAATCTTAATCTTAAAATCTGTGTTCTGCCAATAGAATTATCAGGCAACATACCCTTAACAGCAAGCTCTACTGCCTTTTCAGGACGAGTAGCCATAAGTGTGCTGTAAGAAGTCTCTTTTAAGTGACCGATATAGCCTGTGTGTCTGTACCACTTTTTCTGAGTAAGTTTGTTACCTGTGAGAACAACATCCTTACAGTTTACGATAATAACATGATCACCGCAATCAACATGCGGAGTAAATGTTACCTTGTGCTTACCTCTGAGAAGAGTAGCAGCTTCAGTAGCAACCTTACCCAGGGTTTTACCCTTGGCATCAATCACATACCAATTGCGTTCAACTTCGCCTTTTTTAGCCATATAAGTTGACATAATCTTTTCCTCCTATTCAATATTCTTGTTTTAGTCACAAGTTAGATTTTAACACCATTTAACCCCCGTGTCAACACTTTTTTAAAATATTTTAATTTAGATATTTAAAATCTCGCTTAATCTCTAAAATACTCTTTAATACTCTTGTATTCTCGTTTGTGATTTTTTCTTTAAATTTAACAACACAATAAACCTATGTTAATATGTTACTGCAGGTCTATTCTTATATAAAATAACAAAAAAATCCGACTTTTTTTCAATATTATACAATTCTATTGTTGAAAACACTTTGTATTTCTGTTATAATCATACTATACAGTAAAGGAGGATAATCAAAATGAACGAATATAAAGTTGGAATCGACCTCGGCGGAACCAACATAGTAGCCGGAGTAGTTGATCGAGACTTCAACATTATTGCCCGTGCAGATTGCAAAACCGCTATTCCCCGCCCTGAGTCTGATGTGTGCGATTCTATGGCAGAAGTGACCCTTCAAGCTATTGCAAAGGCAGGGCTTGAGATGTCCGACATTGCACAAATCGGCATAGGTGTACCTGGTGCAGTCAACCCTAAAACAAGAATTGTAGAAACCTCGCCAAACCTTTTCTTTACAAACTGGGAAGTAAGTAAAATGATGGAAGAGCGTCTTAACAAATATGTTAAGATTGAAAATGACGCTAATGCAGCAGCATGGGGTGAGTTTCTTGCGGGTTCGGCAAAAGGATGTGCAAACGCAGTGGCAATAACTCTTGGAACCGGTGTAGGCGGTGGAATTATAATTGACGGCAAGCTCTATAGCGGAAGCAATTATGCAGGAGCCGAGCTTGGTCATATGGTAATTGTAAAGGACGGCAAAGAGTGTGGCTGCGGCAGAAAAGGTTGTTGGGAATCTTACGCATCGGCAACAGCACTTATTAATATGACAAAGGGTGCAATCCGCAATGAAAAGGCAGAGTTCTCATATATGCTGAAAGCTGTTGACGGTGACCTCAACAATGTGACAGGCAAAACTGCCTTTGACGCAATGCTCGACGGCGACGCAACCGGCAAAGCCGTTATCGAGCAGTATGTAAGCTATCTTGCCACAGGCATTGTAAATGTAATTAATATTTTCCAACCTGATATTCTTTGTATCGGTGGCGGCGTAAGCAAACAAGGCGAAAATTTGCTTGCACCTGTTCGTGCAATTGTTGAAAAGGAAAGAATAACTAAGTATAACGAGAAACAGACCGTAATCTGCACAGCCAGCCTGGGCAATGACGCAGGCATAATTGGTGCAGCCTGTCTTTAAAACTTAAAGTATGACATAACAATAGCGGTATTAACCAATTAGGGGGCTGTCACAATTGGCAGCCCCCTTTATTATTTAACTACAGAGTAAGTTATCAAAACTATCTTTTCGTTTTTCATATCATCAGACATTTCTTCAATTTTTTCATCATCTATGCTTTCGGATAAATCGCCATATGTTCCGATTTCTGTGCCCATTTTAATATCCTGAGATTGCTGTGTGCCGTCTGTAAAATTTACTGTGCAGTGGATAATCTGTCCGCCGATAAGCTTATCAAGGCAATTCCGTTCAGCCTCAAGTTTTGATGCGTCATTGTAGAGATTAAACAAATCATCTTTATTATCTTTTAGAAACTTCTGCTCATCCTTACTTAACTCTTTATTTGAACCCACAAGGCTGATGGTTGCTCCTTCACTATTCTGATGATTATAATCAAGTGTAACGGATGAATAATGCTTGAATTCAAACTCAATTTTCGATTCAATGTCATTGTCATTTTTATAATTTTCAAGTTCTTTTTCTTCAAGTTCTTTTTCGCTCAACTTACTTTCAGTCTTTGCTATTTCTTGAATGGATTTCAAATCTTCTTCCTTGTAAGCCCCACTCTCAGGTGTGTTGTCGCAACGGTGTGTTTCAGTACCCTCAATTATAGGATTTTCGCCCTTATAACAGCTAACGGAGATTGCCCCCTTATAAACCGTGTAAGTAACAGACTTTACATTTTTGCCCTTACAGTTTAAAGGGAATGCCGTATTGTAACCAATCTCATCATTATCACCTTCACTAATTGATACAGCTCCTTTGTCACTCAAGTTCGCCTTAGCTGTATTGTTTTTAGTAATTTCGGCTGCGTAAGCTGAAATCACAAAACTGTTGCCTGATTTACCGTCGTTTTTTGTCGGTGTACCGTAAAGACTAAACGCTCCTCCGATTGCCACTACCACAGCAAGGCTAGCAGCCATCATTCCTGTAAATTTTAATTTTCTGCTTATCATAATAACATTCTCCTTTTGTTCAATTTTTTTCTCTCTGACAGCACGCAGTGCCTTGTTTATCGATTGTTCGGGGACTTTTATGCTGTCCATTGTTTCGGTATAAATATTTTTACGCATTATTATATCCTCCTTCTATAAGTAATTTTTTGAGTTTTTTTCTTGCACGCTGTAAACCTGAGCTGATTGTATTTGGACTTTTGTTCAATATTTCAGCAATCTCGGCAATTGTGTAGGATTCGTAATAATAAAGGTAAATAATATTTCTGTAGTTTTTAGGAAGCTGTCTGACTTCATCAATTACCGTCTGTTGCTGCGGTGCCTCAAGGTGAGTATAATCGTCAATACACTCCCTCTTACTTTGCCAAATGGAGCGGTGAAAACTGTTGCATTTATTTATTGTCACCCTGATTAACCAATGTTTCAAATGATTTTTATCATCAACAGGCGGATTTTTGGTAATGAGTGCTATACAGACCTCTTGTAAAATGTCGTCAGCATCTGCCGTGTTTTTTAGGTTATGTAATGCTATGCGATAAATCATATCTGCATATTCTTTTATTATTTGCTCTGCTGTTTCGGTACCGAAGCTGTTTGCCAACACATTACCTCCTTTCACCTATAATACGCCTGAGGTCGGTTATTTTCGTGCATAAGTTTAAAATTTTCTAAAAATAAAAGACTGTATATTTAATACAGCCTTAGAGTGTAAAACAAAAACGCCCACCCTATTGGGTGGACGATTTAATGTTGGCATCTTCCTATTTTTCCGGACCGTCACCAGTCAAGTATTTTCGGCACCACTGAGCTTAACTTCTGTGTTCGGGATGGGAACAGGTGTACCCTCAGCGTCATCAACACCAACTAATATTTTTTCTGTCGTATCTCTCAACAACGATATAAATTATACCACTCTTTCTCAAAAAAATCAAGTATTTTTTGAAAAAAGCTTTAAATTTTTTTGAGTTTTTTTAAAAATCCCAATTATCAGCAGTTTTTTAGCAATTTTTTCAATTGACTATGCTAATTAAATAGTGTAAAATTACTTTATTGGTATTAAAATGAAATAAGGTAATTTTATGAATAAGACAAACAAAGCAGCGTTGCTACTAAATTCGCTTTCTATTTATAAAGGAGTCTTAAACCGCAGTGTGCCAAATGCACTGTTCAGGTTGGTTTGCTCAATTGACAGTACACCGGAAGTTTTCCTAAATGCTTACGGCGATTTTTACAAACTTCTTTGTGAGCGTGAATGTTCCGAAAAGCTCTGTCGCAACCTAACAGAGGCTATTCTTTTTGACGAAAACTGCTTTGCAAAAACAGCCACTGCAGGCAATATCGGTAATCTTTCAGAAAATGAGCTAAATGCTGTTATCCGTGATATTCGGGCAATACTTTTTGCCGGCTCGCTGACTGCTGACGAAATAATCAACGATTACAAATATTACGACGAGCTTTCCGAAGTACTCAACACTCTGCCAAAATGGAACTGTGGTGAGCCGTTGGAGCCGTTTATAAATTTTGACGGAAAACTTGATAAAATTATTAAATTCCACAAAATTAACGGATGTGGTATATTTGCGAGGTATCGCTCATTTGTATGGCGAGAAAGCGAGATTCAGCCGATTATAAATGATGACACTGTTCGCCTTGATACTTTAATTGACTACGAATCACAGCGTAACATTGTTATAGAAAACACAAAAGCCTTTTTAAACGGAAAAAAAGCAAATAACTGCCTGCTCTATGGTGATATGGGAACAGGTAAAAGCACTACCGTAAAAGCGGTTGTAAATGAATACCGCCAACAAGGTTTACGGATTGTTGAAGTCCCTAAAGAACAGCTTATGGAATTCCCTATACTTGTTGACAAAATTGCAGGAATACCGATGAAGTTTATAATCTTTATTGACGACCTCTCTTTTCAAAGGCGGGATGAATGTTACACAAGTTTAAAGGCTGTACTTGAAGGTGGCGTTGCTGCGTTGCCACCCAATGCGTTAATTTATGCAACAAGTAACAGAAGGCACCTTGTCAAAGAGAATTTTGAGGACAGGGATTGTTCTGATATAAACCGCCGTGACAATATGCAGGAGACACTCTCGCTTTCTGACAGGTTTGGGCTTTCAATCGGATACTTTGTGCCTGACAAAAAGAAATATCTTCATATTGTAGATGAACTTGCAAAAGCTAATAATATAAATATAACTGAAAAAGAACTTCATCTTGGGGCAGAACAGTTTGCCGCAATGCGTGCAACACGCTCACCGAGAACAGCACAACAGTATATCAAATCTTTACTTTAAGGGGTTAAGGATGAATTTATTTAAAAAACTTCAGGCAGTAATGCTTTGTATCACTATTGCCGTAAGCATATTTATAATAACAGGCTGTGAGGAAAAAGATCCGAACTATCCAATTACAATAGGTAATGTTATTTTTGAAGAACAGCCTGAGAAGGTGGCTGTTCTAAGTCCAAACGCAGCCGATATTGTTAAATTTATGGGCTACAACGACAGAGTGGCTTGCATAAGCGACAATGTTGCAAAAAGCGGTTATGAGGATGTTCCTACCTGCGGAGCTTCAATTACACCGGACATTAACGCAATAATCAACAGCGGAGCAAATGCAGTTATCGCAGATGACAATCTATCGGATGTTATGTTACTGATGCTCGACAGATACAACATCAAGGCTATACAGCTTCACTACTACAACGAACCGTCTGATGTTATGACAACCTACACAACTATCGGTGCAGTTTTTAACGGAAAAACCGGAAAATTAAATGCTCAGTCATCATTCAACAATATGCTTGAGCAACTTAGCATCTACAAGCGTGCAATTGGTACAAAATACGAGAAAAAAACGCTTCTTTACCTCAACGGCAAAAATGAGTTTACTACTGTAATTAACGGCAGTTGGTATAATAACCTGCTTGATTACACGGGCGTTACTGTTCTTTCTGACAAAATCAAAAAGCCGTCATTAAGCGTTACACAAATTGCCAAGTACAAACCTTACTACATTGTCGCAGACAAAAACACCGTGAAAAACCTCGGCAGGCGTTCTATGCTCAAAGGGCTTTCGGCACTTAAAAACAAGCGTTATGTTAATATTTCCCAATCAAAATTGAAGTTGCAAGGTTCGACCGCAATTGATAACCTTGACAAAATAGTTAAGATGATTGACAAATCGGCAGCAACAAAAGCCGAAAAAGAAATTAAAAAACTACAGGCAAGCACGACCACTGTAGCCGCTGTGACAACAGTCGCAGATAATAACAATACTACAACTGCTGTAAGCACAACAAAGGCAACGCAACCGACAACCAAAGCTGCAAAAACAACCAAAAAAGCTGCCGAGTACGAATTGCAGTCAAAGTATAAAATCAGCTTTACAAAGGATGCCATTGTCACTATGACAAAAAATTCGGAAAACAAGTACATCAAGGCAATGCAGGAACGCCTTTGCGACCTTGGATATGTTGAAAAAGACAATGTTACAGGCTACTTTGGTGATGTAACCGAGCAATGTATCAAAAGCTTTGAGAAGAAAAATAATCTCAGTCAAACAGGAAAGGTTTCAGAAAAAATGCTGAAAGTTCTGTTCTCCTCAAATGCAAAATAGCTTTAAAACATACATAATAAATCCCCTCAGAGTATTACTCTAAGGGGATTATTTTTTTAAGTGTCAAGATCAGCCTCAAATTCCGGAGAATCACTTGGAAACTCACTTGGATTGAAAGTCACATAAATTGTATCTGCATCATCCGGCACTGCATAAATTGCATACATCGTAAACTCCGAACCGACTTCAAGTGTTGCAACTTCCATGGAATTATGCACCGAGTAAGTTGCAGGGGTGATATTTTCGCAATATTCGCCGTCTGCAGTGCAGCACTCAAAGTCGGATTCCGTGAAATAAAACCTATCATTTTCCGGAACATCATCTGTCTTTTCAATTACAAAATTCACGCCAACTGCCTTAAATCCTTTGTCAGTTTTAAAGTCATCACTATCGCTGCTTGTAACAGCACTGTCAAGTTTTATACTGCAATAACGGTCATCGTAAGTTTCACCTAAAGAAACTTTTTCATCAACATATTCTTCTAATATATTATTATCGTTATAAACTTCAGATAATACATTACTGAAAATATTCAAAGCAACTATCGCTATAACCACAATTGCAACTATTTTACCTGCAGAGAAATTTTTCTGTTTTTCATTTGTTCCAAATGTTTTGCCTGTAACGGTTTTCGGCATTGAATAATTACTCTGATTATTTGTTGTAAATTTAGGCTGTTGAGCTGTAGATTTTGAGCTATATCCGGAAAAAGTATTTGCCGTTGAAAAATTCACTTTTGGCGATTGCGGCTCAAATACTTCATAACCTGCTTTACTCTTTTTCACATTTGGCTTAGGGTTATATATGCCGTGTTCTTTGGCTTTGATTTTCCTCATTTTTATATCAGTTGTGGAAAACTTCCTGTCAGGAATCTCAGCAGGATTCGGCTCGGGATATTTTAAAATATCCTCAAACCACTCGTCGGCATCTACCATATTTCCGCACTTTGGACAAAACCTGCTGTGAAAAACCTTACCGCATTTTGAACATATCATACACTTTCTCCGTTATTTCAGCGTATTGCCGTTATCTGCAACAAGAGTAATTGTTATTTCTTTGGTTTCGTGTTTTTTTCCGCTTTCATCAGTCACATGACAATACTCGATTTTCACCTTATCGCCTGCTGTGTGGTTTTCAAGGACAGCATAAATATCTTTAAAGGATGTTATCGGCTCGCCGTCAAGGGCGGTTATTATATCTTTTTCTTCAATCAGTGTGCCGTAGATACTTCCGTCCTTGTCAATTGTTGTTATCATTATTCCTTGCGGAACAGAATATTTTTCAACAACTGCATCACTCAAGGCAACACCGGTTATTCCGATTCTGACTCTGTTGCTGACATAGCCTAACTTGATTATATCGTCAACAATCTTCTTTACGGTTTCGCTCGGGATAGCAAAGCCCATTCCCTCATAAATAGAGGAATTGATTTTTGCAGTATTTATACCTACAACCTGACCGTACAGGTTGCAAAGGGGACCACCGCTGTTGCCGGGGTTTATGGCGGCATCAGTCTGAATATAGGTAACTGTGCTGTTGCCCAAACTTCTGCCCTTTGCCGAAACAATGCCCTTTGTTAAGCTGTTTTGAAACTCAATTCCGCCGGGATTACCCACTGCAATAATATCATCGCCAATTCGCAAATCATCGGATTTTCCAAAGGTTACATGAGGAAGTTTGGTTGCTTTGATTTTCAGCACGGCAATATCCGTGCGGGTATCGTAACCTATTACGGTAGGAGTGTATTTTTTGCCGTTATTATCAATAATTTCATAATAATATGCTGTTTTGGAATCACCGATTACATGGCTGTTTGTGACAATATATCCGTCACTGCTGATAATCATACCTGTACCCTGACCGTCAGGTTTGGAATCCTTCTCAATTTTTTCAGTATAAGACATAACAGCAACTGTTGCACCCGAAACTTTTTCGTAGGCTGATTGTGCAGAATGAGGAGTTTTAGACGAAGCCTGTTTGTTAAGCACAAGCCCTTTCCAGTTTTTGTTGGTTATAAGCTTTTCCGCTGTTTTATCAGCATTTTCATCTTCTTTATCCTTCCACTCTTTAAAAAATTCAGAGTATGTTTCAGGATATTCATCATTTGTTACTGTCTGCGATTCATCCGGATATAAATCTTCAAACGGATTTGCCTTAACACCTGACTTATCATTATCCATAAGATAAATCGCAAAAAAGGCTACCGTACCCACCATAACAACACACATAACAATCAAAAAGGCAACCAGCCCTTTGCTGACTTTTTTTGGTTCTTGTTTTTGTGGACTATTATGAGGATACTGCGGTATCTGCTGATACGGTGAATTATAGTTTGACTCAGGCTGATTACTAACAGGAGGTTCGGAATTTATGGCTCGTCTGTTTTGCGTTTCGCCGGAACAATAGCGGTTGTCAGCACCCGAAAAAGCTCCTTTATTGCTAAAATCAATTGTTTCGGGCACCGGGTCATAGGTGTTATTCGGTTCAAAATTCAAATTATTATCTCGTTCCATACTCATCTCTTACTTTTAATTTATTTTTCGGGAATCCAACCTGAGAAGCAAGTTTCGCCGTTTAGCTCACTTGACGCAGAAACATCCCCACCGTGGAGCTTCACTATAGTTTTTACAATATATAAACCAAGCCCCATTGATTTTTTATCCTTACTTCGGGATTTATCGGTTTTGTAAAACTTGTCAAAAATAAATGGCAAATCCTTATCAGAAATACCCTTACCTGTATTTTTTACGCTAAAGTACAGACGATTATTCCTGACTTCTGCAAAAATTGTTATTATACCGTTTTCGGGTGTAAACTTAACTGCATTTTCTATTAGATTGTAAAAAACCTGATGAAAAAGCGACCTGTCGGCATACACAGTTATGCCGTCGGTTTGTTCAACACCTATCACCTCAATATGATTTTGCGACAACCTATCCTCAAAAGTCATAAGAATGTCAAAAAGCACATCAAGTAACAAAAAAGAGGTTTTATGAATAGCAGTTTTACCGCTGTCGATCCTTGCAAGGCTCAGCATAGAGGCAACCAACTCAGACAATCTGCCGATTTCTTCAGAAACAATCCTGAGATAGTGCGACTGACGCTCGGGCGGAATTGTGCCGTCGAGAATACCGTCAATAAAGCCGGCTATGGTTGTCATAGGGGTTTTCAGTTCGTGACTGATATTAGCGATAAAATCACGGCGAACCTGCTCCTCCTTTTCAAGAGCGTCTGCCATATCGTTAAAAGTTCTAATGAGCCTGCCCAGCTCATCTTTGCCTTTTACCCTTATTCGCCCCGAAAAATCTCCTTTAGAAAGCTTCTTTGCCTGCTCACTCATCTGGATTAACGGTTTTGACTGACTGTAAGAAAAAACACCTGCAAGCACACCCGAAACTATCAGAGCGGCAAACACAGCATAAATAAATATACTGAAAATTTGGCCGGGCATTTCGGTGTATAGCGAATTGGACGAGCAGGCTATCACATAACCTGCCGTAGTGTTTGACACGCCTACCTGCAACTTTACGGGCACGGCAACAACAAATTCGGTATCGGAATAAAAATTGCCTGTGTTCGTGGTTTCTTCATAATATTTTTCGCTCGCCAGTGTATAAATGATTTTTTCGGGAATAACATAATCCTTTTTTATGCGACTGTTGAACCTTGTCATTTTGACAACCTTGCCATTAGAATCAACCAAAATAAGTTCATAATGATAACTGTTGCACAAATCGGAAAGAAGTATCCACTTATCTCTGTCGGTTACAGAGAGTTCGCCGTTTGAAGTTTCTACACAATCTGCAACAAGGCTGCTCATACCCTGAATACTGTCACGCACACGGTCGGTTTCGTAGTTTTTCCAATACTGCAGTACAAAAATCATCAAAAAAATTCCAAGAATCAAAAATGATGCAAGGATAATTGCCAATGTCATAGAAAGGTACTTTCTAAACAAAGTGGTATGCTTAGTCCATTTTATCATTTTATCACATCAAATTTGTAGCCTTTTCCCCAGACGGTCTTTAGCGACCACTGGTTTGAAACTCCGTTGATTTTTTCACGCAGACGCTTAACATGTACATCAACAGTACGACATTCACCACCGTAGTTAAACTCCCAAACCTTTTCCAAAAGCTCGTTACGCGTCAGCACCTTCCCCGGGTGACTTGCAAGATAGTACAAAAGCTCGAGTTCCTTAGGCGGTGTATCAATCAACTTGCCATCAACTTTCAACTCATAGTTTGTGAGGTTTATGCTAAGTTTATCGTAGTTTACTTCCTTTATATCATCTTTAGCCGTATCAGTGGAGGTACGCCTGAGAACTGCGTGAATTCTGGCAATTACCTCTTTAGCTTCAAAAGGTTTGCTGATATAATCATCCGCACCAAGCTCAAGCCCTAAGATTTTGTCAAAAAGCTCACCCTTTGCCGACAACATGATGATAGGCTTGTTGCTGGTTTTTCTTATTTCACGGCAAACTTGCCAACCGTCCATCCTAGGCAACATAACATCAAGCAGCATAAGGTCAGGATGCTCCTTTGTGAACAACTCAATAGCCCTCAGACCGTCGTTAGCTATCATAACCTCGTAGTCCTCTTTTTCAATGTACAACCTTAAAAGTTCGCAAATATTAAGGTCATCGTCAACAATGAGTATTTTGCCTTTACTCATTTTAAACACACCTTTCGTCATTAATTTTCAAAAATCCTATTTATTACATTATAATACATTTTCACGGAAATACAATGAAAAAATTTGTAATTAATTAATTTATTTTTTAGAAACCACAGACTAAACCATACTTAAGGTTTGATTTTATCGGCAATTTTTATTTGACGAAAATTAAAACGAAAAAACTGTCTCGAAATTGTTAAAATTCCGAAACAGCACTTTTATTATACACAATACAGGTTTGTATCCCAACACGGAATGTACGGATGATGACGCATATAAATTTTATAATCAGGATTGATCTTTTTTATCATTGCAGGCAAGCGGTAAATGTCTGCACAACGGTGATAGCAGGCAACATTAAGTTTGGGCTTTTTCTCCTTTAAAAGCATACTTCCGCCTGAAATTGCAATAAATTCAACACCCTCTACATCAATTTTAATGTAAGTAAACGCAGTTTCTTTAGCAAGGCTATCAATATTTGTTACAGCCGCCACATTATCGCCCTTGCTGTCAATCACACTGCCTTTACCTTTGTTTGACTTCATACAAACATGAGTATTGTGACTCCAAATACCCTTATTAATAAGGTTAGTATTCGGTAAATCGCCCTTTGCCTCGCAAAGCTTGCGGTAAGTTTTTATATCGGGTTCAAGTGCGGTTATTGAGTTGTACTGACCGCAGGTGTATTTCAAAAACTCATCAATAGTGTCGCCACGGTAAGCCCCTAAATCCAGATAATTTTCCTTAGAAGTCAATGCAAGAATTTTAAAAGCCTCATCTTTACTGCTTTCCATTTCAAAAAGGCAGTGAAGCTCTCCGGTAAATTCAAAACGGCACATACATTCAAAAACTTTTTTTGACTGCTCGTCAGCCATCAGAGAATATGCCTGGTCAATCTCTGTACCGTTTTTCAAAAGGTAACTCCTATTAAAAATGCACTCGCCCGCAACAGGCACACTTGGCACTAATATCTTATGCTTGCCGGCAAGCCGTCTAATATCGTCAATAACCTCGGTTCTGCCCGAACCAAACGCAAGCAGAATTATAAAATCCGGAAATTCCTGCTCAATCTGACTCAGCGTTTTCACAGTAAATCCGTGAAATGACTGCCCGCGGACAAATGAATCCGACGCCATAACCGCAGATATTTTTACATGAAGAAGCGACAGCTCCTTTAAAACCCTGTCTGCACCATCACCCATACCGTAAAGCACAAGTGGCTTTTTAACTTCCATTAAATTTTCCCAAACAGACTTTTCCTTTAACAGTTGGTCTACCATTATTTTATACCCCTTTACGGATTACAGCTTTTGCAAGGACTGTAGTTTGCGTTAACTGCTTGCTCTCTGCTGTTAAAATACACCTTGTTTGAATCTAAGATTGCCTCAACTGACGGACAATCAGGCATATGGAATTTATATGTATTGCGGTTTCCCACATAGGTTATATCAGACTTTACGCTGCTATTTTCATTACGGGTTTTTACCTCGGTTTTTGCACTGCCGTTATTTACACTGACATTTTTACCGTCAGAAGTCAATACAATTGTACCCAACTTATCGGTACGCAGAATTTCAGTTTTACTTTTATTGAGTAAACTTAGGGTTTCTTTATGCGGATGGCCGTACTCATTATCCTTGCCGCAGCTTATCACCGCATAATCCGGAGATACAGCTTTTAGAAAATCTTGGCTTGTACTTCCGGAACTTCCGTGATGCCCTACTTTGAGGACATCGGCACTTAGGTTATAGCCACCGGAGAGCATTTCTTTTTCAGAAATTTTTTCTGCATCACCGGTAAAAAGAAATGAATTATCACCGTAAGTCAGCCTCAAAACCACAGAATAATTGTTCAGCGAACTGTAGATACTGTTTGTCTGAGGTGCATATATTGTAAAAGTAGCATCCCCAACACCGTAGCTTTTATAAGGCTCTGCATAAATTATTTGTGTACCGCTGTTTTCAGCCGAGCTGATAACAGACTTCCATGTAGCAGTTGAATAGGTTGTTTCCGGACAAATAAAATTTTCGGTTTTTATATTATCCAACACATCATCCATACCGCCGATATGGTCAGAATGAGGGTGAGTACCCACAGCATATTTTAAATTTTCAACTCCGTGCGACTGAAGATAATCAACCACAACCGTACCCTTGTCATTTTCGCCTGCGTCAATCAGCATAGCCTCGTTGTTTGACTGAATCAAAATGCTGTCGCCCTGCCCCACATCAATAAAACTGACAGTGAGGTCGGAGTTAAGCGTTTGCTCGTCAACATCAAACGAACAAGCGGGAAGGCTAATTGAAATAAGGGTCAAAATCATAACCGCCAATGCTTTGACGGAACTTTTACGCATACTTTTCATTATGCTATTATTATACACCTATATTCGACACATTTCAACAGTTTTGTACAATGTTGAACAACAGATACTGCAAAATTTAACGGGACACCTCAATTTGAAGCATCCCGTTATCAAATAATATTATACAAGTTTTTAAGAGTTATACTTTCTTTTTGCAATTTGCAAAATATCCTGATCAAACAAATATAGATTTGTAATCCTGATTGCAATACCGGCAATCACACAGAAGATAAGCACTGCCAGTGACATACCTGTCGGAAAGAGCGACACAGTGTGGTCAATCGGCGTACCTCCGTTTTGAATCAGAGAAGCATTGGATTTAACCTCGGAAATATATGTGTTGAAGTTTTCCGAAAGCGTAGATATAACCGTTACCAACGCAACAAAAAATCCACAGCTTGACGCAAACTCAAGTGTTGCGTGAGTGAAGGTTGAAGTCACCCTGAGTTTTTGTTGTGCGGCAACTTTCTCCGTAATTTTAGAATACTTATATACCGCATACACGAAGTAAAACGGAACAATCAGCGATAAAAGAACATCGAAAGTATATGTTGGGTCCTGCTGAATGAGCGTTTTCACCTTTTTAATTATTCCGCCCAGCCAAACGGCAAAGTAAGCCAAAGAAAAAACTACCGACAATACAATCCTTGCCACAATGGGAGGTTCGGTTGTCATATACTTTTCGCTTGTTTTGCACTCGGTAAACGCAGTAATATCTACAACATCACTTTCATCATCAAATCTGTCCGGATTTGCATTTGGATGAGTTTTGTATCTGAAAATAAATGTCTTTTTAAGATAACCTCTGTAAAGGAACGCTGCCATAATAAGCATAACTAAACCAAGCAAGCTGGCTGAAGTTCCGAGTACAAAGCCCTTTGGAATATACGACATTTCTATAGTGTGCTTGCCCTTTGTAATATCAAATGCGAGCATTGCACCGCCAACTTTTTTGGTACCAACCTTTTCGCCGTCAACCTTAACTGTCCAACCATCCTCATATACCACTGAGGTATAGAACAAACCGTCACGGTTGCTGTCAATTTCTCCATCAATTTCGGTATCAGTTACTTTTGTTGCCGAAAGTGTATTTTGTGCGAGCTTATCATAGCCTTTTTTAAAAACTTCGTCATTTACCCGTGCAACATAGCAGACAAAACTTGTTGATGTGCCTGCCGGTATATTCTGAATTGCCACAGATAGCTGTTGCCCCTTGTTATACTGCCCTGCGTTGACCATATAAGGGCGACTGATATCGGACTCTGTTTTGAGAACCGTGCCGTCTTTTTTTATGGCAAAATCTTTATTTTCAAGCGAGGTATTGTAGTAAACACAGTAAATACAGTAATCGCCTGTTTCTTCTATATTATATACAAAGTCAACTGATGTTGAACCCTGGACCGTCGGTGCAGATATGCTGAAATCGTAGCCGTGAATTGAATCCGGTAACTGTCTGTTAATTGTGACATAGCTGTTGTCGCCGTCTGAGGTATTTACCCCGATTGGTTCTATAATTTCAAGAACATCTTCGTCAACACCTGTTGCAAGTGAGAAGAACTCATTCTGCTTATCAATTGTGTTTAAGTCGGAAAAGACATCGCCGTCTCTATCTTCAAGAGAATAATCAAGAAGTGCTTTATCCGTCACAAAGCCCATTGGCAGATAGTAATTGTTCTTCAGCAAAACTTCGTTGCCGTTCTGATAACAAGGCGAAATATAATCTGATGCACCGTAAGTACCGTTACGAGATATTAAATATTTTACATTTAAGAATGTGTTCATAATCGGCGAGGCTTCGTGATAGGTATAACGGTTGCCTCCCTGCCAACCCTGACCGCCGAACTCCTCAAGAAACTTCGTAACAGCTACATTGCTCATTGAAGAAAATTGCGATATACCGTTAAAATCATTAAGGCTTGAGTCGTTAAGAGTTTGCGTTGTTGTCATTTCGGATCTCCACATATCAACGGTATCCTCTTCAAGGGAATCCATAGCATTAATGACATCAGCGGTCTTTTCTTCACCCTCAGGGTAATTTGATGTTCCCGTCGAGCCGACTGCATCTATACCTATATAACAGGATACAAAGACCTCTACGCAAACAACTGCAAAAACTACAAGGTCAAGCACTATTTTGGGATAAATTCTGAAAATGTACAGTGCAGTTGCCGCTGTAAGCACTGCTACGATAATAAGTGTACCCCAAAGCGGTGCACCTGTTTTGACTGTTGAAGAAATTGCTATCAGCAAAATTCCACCGCAAAAGCCGATTATTACATCCCAAATTCTTGCCTTTTCTATTAAAGTGTATGCTCTGAATGCCATTGTTAACAGCACAAAGCTGAACAGATATGCAAATCGATGAGGAAGCATATTTGTAAAATGGAAGCCGTGCCACATATAATCAAAAACATTTACATTGAAGCTGACTACCAAAAACGCAAGCAGTGCAACCGAGAAAATTTTAGCACGCCAGGTTACTTTTCTTGCTGTAAGGAATATTATGCCGAAGAAGATTGCCGCCACACCGCAAGCTATGTTCGGCAAATTTTCCTTTGTGGACGGCTCAACAAAATCGAGCGACTGCGAAAGTATCTCCGACCATGTATAGTACATACTCCAGTAAGATGGGAATGTGTTGTTGGTGCTGTATGTTAGTTGTAAAGCATTATACGCAGGCAGTGTAACAAACGCCGTGAGCATCAGTGCAATAACCGAGAACAACACGGTTCTGCCCAGCCTTGAGAAAAATTCTTTCAGACCGTTCCAATACATAATGCTGTAGCCTATGAAACTGAGTGCCACAAAAATGCAAGCGAAAAGTCCCACATAGTAGTTAGCTATTACAGATAGAGCAAGTGAAATCGCATAAAGACAAAACTTGTTTTCTCTCCACAAACGAACCATTCCGAGTGCCACCAGCGGCAGCAATGCGACCGTATTCAGCCAGATTACATTCCAGTAATAGCCCATAAAGAACGCACAGCATCCGTAGCCTGACGAAAAAATCACCAACGGCAGGCCGTCACGGTGGAAGGTTTTCTTAAGGAATATTGCCATAAAGCCCGCCGCACAGCCGACATCAATGCAAACCGAGAACATTAAAAATTCAACCAGATACGAAGACGGAACAAACGCCGTCAGAAAGTTTATAGGGCTTGCAGTATAATACGACAGTAACGCAAGGTAGTTGCCGCCCATGCCGTTACTCCACGAGTACAGCATACTTTGCCCGGAAACTATTTTATCCTGAAAATCAACCAAAAACGGATAATACTGATGCCAAAGGTCAACAACAAGAATTTGTTGGTCGCCAAACGGCGAAAAGTTTTTGAAGGCGAAATTCAGAACCATAGCCAAAAACGGCAATACAAATGAAAGTAGTATGAAGGCATTGTTGGAGAAAAAACTCCCCACGCCCTGTTTAACAAGGGTTTTACCCCTAACGGGCTTTGCCTGCTTTTTTATTTTTGCTGACATAGCTTGTCCTCCTTAAATCAGGCAACACTTTGCAAATATTGCCTATACCTTTTTATTCTACCATTTTAATTCGTTGAGGTAAATATATTTTTTGAAAATTTTTTATTAAAATTAAAATTTATCAACATTTGCAGCCAACTGTCATTTACATTTGAATTTAATACTGATATAATGTATGATATAAAATTTCAAAGTAAAAAGGTAAAATAATTATGAGTTCAATTGATATAGTAGTACCATGCTACAACGAGGAAGCCGGGCTTGCAAATTTTGTCGAGGTTACTAACTCTGTAATTGCAGAAATTCCTCAACACAATTTCAGATACATCCTTGTCAATGACGGCAGCCGTGACAGAACATATCTGGTTATGAAACAGCTTGCCGAAAAATACAGCAACATAAAGTATATTTCATTTTCACGCAATTTTGGCAAAGAAGCTGCAATGTACGCAGGTTTTCAGCACACTACTGCCGACTATGTTATAGTTATGGACGCTGACTTACAGCATCCTCCTAAGATGTTTCCGGATATGATACGGGAAGTTGTCGAAAACGGCTACGACTGTTGTGCTTTACAGCGTACCGCCCGTGAAGGTGAGAGTAAATTTCGCGGTTTGTTTTCAAAATGGTTTTTCCGTATGCAGAACGCTCTCTCGGATGTAAAAATGCCCTACGGTGCAGTTGATTACCGGATAATGACGAGGCAAATGGTTGACTCTATACTTGAACTTTGCGAAGCTCAGCGTTTCAGCAAAGGTATTTTCAGCTGGGTCGGCTTTAACACAAAGTGGCTGCCGTTTCAGACCGTTGACCGCGAACTCGGTAAAACAACCTGGAATTTTTGGAAGCTGTTCAAATACGCACTTGACGGTATAACAAGCTTTTCGGTTGCACCTCTTAGATTTATCAGCGGGCTTGGAATCATTATTTTTCTGGCTGCAATTATATACATTATTATAACGCTGATACAAACGGCTATTTTCGGCATAGATGTACCGGGCTACGCCACCACACTTATGATAGTGCTTTTTATGGGCGGTATTGTGGAATTTTCGCTCGGAATAATCGGAGAGTATCTCGGACGGGTATTCATAGAATCCAAAAGCCGTCCTATCTATATCATACACCGCACTAACTTTGACAAAGAGGACAAACACTGATGGACAAGATTATTGAATTTACAAAACAATTTTTTGATATTAAATTCTGGAAGTTTATCCTTGTAGGAATTGTAAACACACTTGTGGGCAATGGTCTGCAATTTGTTTTCTTTAATTTTTGCAGTATGAATGAATGGAGTTCTTCGGCAATCGGCTATATAATAGGAAGCGTTGTAAGCTACTTTCTTAACAAGTATTTTACCTTCAAAAACAGCGAAAAAGGCTGGAAGCCCGTGCTGAAATTTGCACTCAATATTGCAATTTGCTACACAATCGCCTACGGAATAGCCATTCCTGTTGTAAAATGGCTATGTAATGCAAACAGTTGGACAATGTTCGGTTGGAGCGTTGAAACCTTCGCAGGCAATTTTTCGATGCTTGTCGGAGCGTGCCTGTTTGTTGCCTTCAACTATATAGGACAAAGATTTTTTGCATTTAAAGAAAAAGAACAATAAAATATTGTGCAAAAATACATTGCAAACCACACGCTATCTTCATTAAAAGGTAGAAAATCATCGGGTTAAGTCGCTCGTATCTTGCATTATAAAAAGAAAAATGATAAAATAAAATTCGGAATATAATACATTGTAAATATACAGAAGGGAATGATTGACAATGGGTATGACGATGACTCAAAAAATTCTTGCTGCACACGCAGGGCTTGCTGAAGTTAAGGCAGGTCAGCTCATCGAGGCAAACCTTGATTTGGTGCTCGGCAACGATGTAACCTCCCCTGTTGCAATTAATGTTTTTGAAGAGAACGGTGCAACTTCCGTTTTTGACAACACAAAGATTGCTATGATTATGGATCACTTCACACCTAACAAGGATATTAAGGCTGCTGAACAGGTTAAAAAATCCCGTCAGTTTGCCGATAAATACGACATCAAAAATTACAAAGATGTTGGAGAAATGGGCATTGAACACGCTCTTTTGCCTGAACTTGGACTTGTCGGTCCGGGTTCGCTCTGCATAGGTGCCGACTCGCACACCTGTACATACGGTGCACTCGGTGCATTCTCTACGGGTGTAGGTTCAACAGATATGTGTGCCGGTATGATTTCCGGCAAAGCTTGGTTTAAGGTGCCTTCCGCCATCAAGTTTGAGCTTGTAGGCAAACCGCAGGGTTGGGTCAGCGGTAAGGATGTCATCCTTCACATTATAGGTATGATTGGCGTTGACGGAGCATTATATAGGTCAATGGAATTTACCGGTGAGGGTATCAAGTATCTTAATATGGACGACAGACTCTGTATTGCAAATATGGCAATTGAGGCAGGCGGTAAAAACGGAATCTTTCCGGTTGATGACATAACAAGAGAGTACTGCAGCGGCAGATTTCAGGGTACACCTGTTGAATACACTGCCGACGACGACGCTGAGTACGACGAAGTTTACACAATTGACCTTTCGACCGTGCGTCCTACTGTTGCTTTCCCGCATCTTCCTGAGAATACAAAAACAGTTGACGAAATCGGTGAAAACGAAGTTAAAATCGACCAGTGCGTAATTGGTTCCTGCACAAACGGAAGAATTTCCGACCTTAGAGCAGCCGCCGAAATTTTCAAGGGCAGACACCTTGCAAAGGGCGTTCGCTGTATTATCTTCCCGGGTACACAGCAGATTTGGAAGCAAGCTATGCACGAAGGGCTCTTTGATATTTTCATAGATGCAGGTGCGGTTGTTTCCACACCAACCTGCGGACCGTGCCTTGGCGGTCATATGGGAATCCTCGCAGCAGGTGAAAAGGCAATTTCCACAACAAACCGTAACTTTGTCGGCAGAATGGGACACATTGACAGCGAGGTTTACCTTGCTTCTCCTGCTGTTGCGGCAGCTTCTGCCGTAAAAGGCTATATTACCGACCCTGACAAACTTGACTAAGGAGGCACAAAATGAACGCACACGGCATAGTACATAAGTACGGAGATAATGTTGACACAGATGTAATAATTCCGGCAAGGTACCTTAACACTTCCTCCCACAGCGAGCTTGCGGCACACTGTATGGAAGATATAGATAAAGATTTTGTAAAAAATGTACAAAACGGCGATATTATCGTTGCCGAAAAGAACTTTGGCTGCGGTTCTTCCCGTGAACACGCACCAATTGCAATAAAGGCTTCGGGCGTAAGTTGTGTAATTGCCTCGACTTTTGCAAGAATTTTCTATAGAAATTCGATAAATATCGGACTTCCAATCTTAGAATGTGACGAAGCCGCAAAGGATATAAAAAACGGCGACTCAGTTTCTGTAAATTTTGATACCGGAGTTATCACAAACGAAACTACAGGCAAAACCTATCAGGCAGAGCCGTTCCCGGAGTTTATTCAGAACATCATTGCAAAGGGTGGTCTTATTAACTCCATTCTCAAAAAATAAAACCAAACATGGTTTTATATAATATTATTTAAAAGGAGCATTATAAATGAAAAAGACAGCAAGTATAGTTTTAATTGCAACACTGCTTGTTTCAACGGTTCTTTTTGCTGTTGGCTGCAGTTCGGCAACCGAAGTTGACCTTGCAAAGTATGTAACCTACACCGGTTACAGTGGTTATGCCTCTCTTCAGACATCACCGTCTATTGAGGATTATGAAAAAAAGTATGACGAACTCAAAGAAAAACGCAACGAAGCCAAAGATGACGACGATGATGACGCTTATGAGGACTACAAGGAGCAGATGAAAGAGCTCAAATCCCTCAACAAAGCACTTTCACTCGTAACCTTCAAGCTTACAAAGGGCAAGAACGGAAACCTTTCAAACGGTGACAAAATTAAAATCAAGGCTAAGTACAAAGAAGAAAAACTCGAGAAGTACAACATAAAGTTTACAGCTGACGAGTTTGAACTTAAAGTAGAGGGTCTTGAAGAAAAAGAAGTTGTTGACCCATTTGCCGACGAAATCTTTAAGCCAGAGTTCTCAGGTCTTGACGGTGACGGCACCTGCAACATCAAAACATATGAAGACAGCGACAAAAAAATTGAGATTTACTACTCGCTCGATAAGAGCTACGACCTTTCAAACGGCGATAAAGTTGTTGTAACTGCTTCAATTTACAACGATGATTTTGTACTTAAGGACAGCGAGGATGACGGCTCAACAGCTACAAAAGAAATCACTGTTGAAGGACTGGGCGAAATTCCTAGCACACTCGACGGTGTAGATACATCCGCGGTTGACGAGAAGTTCCTTGAAAAAATTAAGGAAGAATCCACAATTGAAAAGGGACTCACCGACAGAGGCTACTCTTTCCACATTTACGGTGACGATTATCGCTACGCAACTCTTAAAATCCTCAGTGCCGGTGACATAGAAGTTGCTCGCCAGGTGTACGGTTACAAAAACTCAACTGACGGCAAGTCAATGGTTTACGGTATTGTATATTCTCAGGATGTTGAAGTAAAAATTACCGATCCATCCTACAGCAGTAAACTCAAGAAGGGTACAACTAAGAAAACTCAGGCTTACTACATTGCTTATATGAACAGCAACCTTATGGTAAGCGATAACAAGCTTGTTATCAGTGATGAAGATTACTACTATGTATCAACAAGCCTTGGCTTTGAAACAGTTGACTCTGCCGTAAAAGACCTTGAAGATTACTATGACAGCTACGAGTTTTCAACAGTAGAATCTTCTCAGGAGGCAACTGAGCCTGCTACAGAAGAAACTTCAACCACAGAAAAAAAAACCACAAAAACAGAAACAACAACAACTGAAAGCTCAACTGAGAAAACAACAGAACCAACAACATCAACAGCAAAAACAGAAACAACAAAGTCTACACAAAAAACTACAAAAAAAGTTTAAAACCAAATCCGATTTCGGTTATAAAGGGGCTGTCGCATTAAGTTCCCAAAAAAAGAAACCGGGTAGCCCGAAGGGGTTGCCCGGTTAATGCTTTCAGTGTATAATTTAATTGCACACAAATCTCAAAGAAAGCAGGTTAATTATACAATGAAAGTGTTAAGA
>JAFTGC010000027.1 GCA_017458105.1 Ruminococcus sp.
ATTTCTTAACACTTTCATTGTATAATTAACCTGCTTTCTTTGAGATTTGTGTGCAATTAAATTATACACTGAAAGCATTAACCGGGCAACCCCTTCGGGCTACCCGGTTTCTTTTTTTGGGAACTTAATGCGACAGCCCCATATCATTTTAATTGTAAGATTATTCAATTTCCCAGTTATGCCAAACATTCTGAATATCGTCGTTATCTTCAAATAAATCCAGCATCTTTTGCATTTTCTTTTGGGTTTCTTCATCGTCAATCTTTGTGTATGTTGACGGAACCTGCTCAACCTCGGCTGATGCAAACACATAGCCTTTGTTAGACAAATCTTCACGGATTGCCCCGAAGTCGTCAGGCTCTGTATAAATTGTGAAAATATCATCGTCAGCTTCAAAGTCAGAAGCTCCTGCTTCAAGAGCGTCCTCCATAACGGTGTCCTCGTCTTTATCAAGCTCCTCACGCTCAATAACAAGTACGCCCTTTCGTGAAAACATAAATCCAACACAGCCTGGTGTACCCATATTTCCACCGCATTTGTCAAAATAGTGGCGAACCTCGCCTGCTGTTCTGTTGCGGTTGTCGGTGAGGGCCTCAACAATAACGGCAATTCCCAAAGGACCGTATCCCTCGTATGTTACAGATTCATAGTTGTCACCCTCGTTGGAAGAAGCTGCCTTTTTGATAATTCTGTCAATGTTGTCGTTTGGCACATTGGCTGCTTTAGCTTTTGCAATACAGTCCCTAAGCTTGGAGTTTACATTCGGGTCTGCCGAGCCACCCTCGCGTATAGCAACAATCAGCTCTCTGCCGATTTTGGTAAAAACTTTTGCTCTGGCCGCATCGTTTTTGCCTTTTTTTTGCTTGATTGTACTCCATTTATTATGTCCTGACATTAAAATCATCCCTTATATAATAATTTCCGTAAAATTATACCATATTAGCGTGCAGTGTGCAACATAATGTACTAAAAAAATAATAGTTACAATATGGTTACAAAAATAATCTCGTGTACACAAAATGTATTATAATATAAATAATAAGAATTGAGGTGAGTTAATGATACGCTCAATGACAGGCTTCGGCAGAGCCGAAGCAACCGTTGACGGCAGGGATATTATTTTTGAAATTAAAAGCGTTAATCATCGATATTTTGAGCTGAATTGTCGTACGACCAGAGGTTTTGGTTTTCTCGAAGAACGGCTCAAGTCCTACCTCAAGGGTAAAATTAAACGCGGTAAGGTTGATGTGTATGTTTCGCTTTCTCAAAAAGAGGACACCGAGTCAATTGTAACAATTAACAAAAATCTTGCCGCAGGTTACATAAATGCACTGAAAAGCCTGGCAGATGATTACGGTATAAAGGACGATATTTCGGTCAGCACAGTTGCAGAGTATTCCGACATTTTTCAGATACACAAGGCTCCCGAGGATGAGGAACAGGTATGGAACAGTGTTCAATCTGTTGCTGATGCTGCAATTGAAAGTTTTCTCAAAATGAGGGAGATTGAGGGCAGTCGCCTTAAAGAGGATGTTATGTCAAGGGCGGATACGATTCTTTCTATTGTTGAAGAAATTGAAAATACCTCCTCTCAGCGTGTTAAAAATTATGAAAACAGGCTGAAAGAAAGGATTCAGGAATTGCTTGGCAGTGCTGAATTTGATGAACAGCGTGTTCTTACCGAGGTTGCAATTTTTGCGGATAAAGTAGCAGTTGATGAAGAAACGGTACGGCTTAGAAGTCACCTTGAACAACTAAGCGGTCTTATGAACGGCAACAGTGAAGTCGGACGGAAAATTGATTTTATTATTCAGGAAATGAACCGTGAGGCTAATACTATCGGCAGTAAAGCAAATGACAGCGACCTTGCACACAAAATTGTTGACATAAAGGCGGAAATTGAAAAAATCCGTGAGCAGATTCAGAACATAGAGTAGGATAATTATGAAACTGATAAACATTGGTTTTGGAAATCTTGTAAATTCAAGCAAAATTATTTCGGTTGTCAGCCCTGACTCCGCACCGATTAAGCGGATCGTTCAGGAAAGCAAGCAGAAGGGTATGCTGATTGACGCAACCTTCGGCAGGCGGTGTAAGGCGGTAATTGTCACTGACAGCGACCATATTGTGCTTTCGGCGTTGTCGCCCGAAACCATCGGCAACCGACTGGAAGGGGAGCAGGAAGATTGAGCAGTAAAGGTTTGCTTGTTGTCTGCACGGGCTGTGCCGGTGTGGGCAAGGGAACAGTTATTAAACAAATACTCAAAAATGAGGAGTCGTTCAAATTATCCGTTTCGGCAACTACCCGTTCGCCTCGTCCGGGTGAGCAAAACGGCAGAGAGTATTACTTTGTCACTAAGGATGAGTTTACATCTATGGTTGAACAGGGTGAGTTTTTGGAACACGCAAGCTATGTAGGCAATTTTTACGGAACACCAAAACGCCCGGTTGAAAAGTTACTTGAGCAGGGTTGTAATGTGATTTTAGAAATTGAAGTGCAGGGCGGTGTTCAGGTCAAGAAGATTTATCCTGATTGCGTGAGTATTTTCATTGCACCGCCGTCAATGCAGGTGCTTGAGGATAGACTTCGTGGCAGAGGCACAGAAACCGAAGAGGTAATAAAAAAGCGTATGAAAACAGCTGAAGGCGAAATGGAGTACCAAAGCTTATATGATTATTCGGTTGTAAATGATGTTGTGGAACGCACTGCCGATGAAATTGTTTCTATAGTAAAAACCGAGCGTGATAAACGCAAATAATTTTTTTGGAATAGGGAGATAGTTATGCGTAAAATTTCAGTTGATAATATGTTGAGCGGCAGAGAGAGCCGTTATGCACTTGTAATCGGTGTTGCAAAAAGGGCAAGACAAATTTCAGAAAGACTTGCTTACCACCGTATTGTTACGGAAGAAAAACCGGTTTTGCTTGCAATTGAGGACTTTAAAAATCACAGAGTGAACCTATTGGCTCCTGAGGAAACCGAAGAGGAATGATTAACGGCTACCTCATAGCAGGTGTTGCTGTAGATAATACAGCATTCAGTTTTGACCGTATTTTCAGTTATCAGATACCAAACCACCGACTGGAACTTGCCAAAATCGGCAAGCGTGTGTTGGTTCCGTTTGGTAAAGGCAACCGAACCAGGCAGGGTATGATAATCAGCCTTACCGAGGAAGAATGTCTTGATGAAAATACCAAGGCTGTTTCTTCTTTTCTTGATGATGAACCTATCCTGACGGAAGAAATGATTAAAACCGTACTGTTTATCCATGATAGATATTACTGTACCTATTATGAGGCAGTAAGGGTTATGTTGCCAACAGGGTTAAACTACAAAATTATTACTTTATACTCTGCAAAAAAATTATCTGAGGAGCAGTATTCCTCTTTAAATCCTCAGGAAAAAACTGTTTTTGATTTTGTTTCGGGGCATAAAAAGCCCGTCAGTAAGGATATTATTCTGACAAAGCTCCCCGATTGTGAGGGAGTGCTGACTAAAATTAGTCGGGACGGTTTTATAAAACGAGCGGATGACGCTTTTCGTCACACCGGTGACTCTACCGTCAAAATGGTTGCTTTGTGTGATGATACGGACAGTATTTCGTTGGATTTTACACCGAAACAGCAAAAAGTTATTGACCTTGTTGCGACTGTGGGAAAAGTGTCTGTCAAAGAAATTTGCTATTACACAGGTTTTACAACCTCGGTGATTGACACGCTCGTGCGTAAAAAAATTCTGTACTACTTTCAAGATGAGGTTATGCGTAATCCGTACAGTGGAGCAGATTATTCAAAACAGCAGAAACCTCTTGTGTTAAGTGATAGTCAGCAGAGTGCGTTTGAAAGTTTGTTAAGTGCTTACAACAGCGTAAAGGCTTCTGTTTCGCTTCTCTACGGTGTGACAGGCAGCGGAAAAACTTCTGTATTTATGAAGTTAATCGAGCAGTGTTTTAATGACGGAAAAGGTACGATTTTGATGGTACCCGAGATTGCTCTGACACCGCAGCTTGTGCGAATTTTCGTTGGAAGATTCGGCGATAATGTTGCGGTTTTTCACAGCGGGCTTTCAATCGGTGAGCGTCTTGACGAGTTTAAAAGGGTTAAAAGGGGAGAGGCAAAAATAGTGCTGGGCACCCGAAGTGCGGTTTTTGCACCGCTTGATAATATCGGGCTTATTGTGTTGGACGAAGAGCAGGAAGGCTCGTACAAAAGCCAGCAGACTCCACGCTTTCACGCAAGAGATATTGCCAAATTCAGGTGCAGTTGCCATAATGCACTTTTGCTTTTATCCTCGGCTACTCCAAACATCGAGAGCTTTTATATGGCTGAAAGAGGTGTCTACAACCTTGTTAGGCTTAACGCAAGGTACGGCAATTCAAAACTGCCCGAAGTTAGTGTAGTTGATATGAATGAAGAAGCGTTCAACGGCAACTTTTCAAATTATTCCTCTATGCTGAAAAATAAGTTGGAGTATAATCTTGAAAACGGCAGTCAGTCAATAATTTTGCTCAACCGCCGTGGCTGTAATACCTTTGTAAGCTGCCGAAGTTGCGGGGAGGTTGTCACCTGTCCTAACTGTTCCATTTCATTGACCTACCACAGTGCCAATAATCGGCTTATGTGTCACTATTGCGGATACTCTGTTGCTTTTAGTGAGGAATGTCCCGACTGTCACAGCCATTCGCTTAGGTTGAGCGGTGCAGGTACTCAAAAAGCCGAGCAGGAACTGCTGGATATGTTCCCGACTGCCAGGGTGCTTCGTATGGATGCCGATGCAACAATGACAAAGAGTAGTTATGAAACAAAACTCACGGCATTTGCAAACGGAGAATATGATATACTGATTGGCACACAGATGGTTGCAAAAGGTTTGGACTTTCCGAATGTAACACTGGTTGGGGTTCTTAATGCAGACCAGATGCTTTACAGTGATGATTTCAGAAGCTATGAGCGTGCGTTCAGTTTGCTTACTCAGGTTGTGGGAAGAAGCGGACGAGGTAATCAGAGCGGTTCGGCTGTTATACAAACCTACACACCCGAAAACCAAGTTATTTCTATGGCGGCAAGTCAGGATTATGACAGATTCTATAAGGGTGAAATTTTGCTCAGAAAAGCTTTGCTTTATCCACCGTTTGCGGATATTTGCCTCATAAGTTTTTCGGGTGCAGATGAAGAAAAAACAAAAAAATGTGTAAATGACTTTTACCATGAGTTTATTTTGCTTGTAAAAGAAAAATACAGCTCGTTGCCACTCAGGGTGCTAACCCCGGGACCTTCGTCTGTATATAAAATAAGCAACAAATTCAGGTATAAAATTATTCTAAAGTGCAGAAACACAAGGGAGTTTCGCACTGCTATGAATGATATGCTGAAAGAATATTCGGCAAAAAAAGATTATAAAAAAATTACAATTTCAGTGGATATGAATCCTTTATCGTTTAATTAGGTGATAAAATGGCTATTAGAAATATTGTAAAAGAGGGCGATGATGTCCTTCGTAAAAAATGCAGAGATGTTGTGAAGTTTGATGATAGGCTTCACACTTTGCTGGACGATATGGCTGAAACTATGCATCAAGCCGAGGGTGTCGGACTTGCCGCACCTCAGGTTGGTGTAATCAGAAGAGTTGTGGTTATAGACATCGGTGACGGTGTGATTGAACTCATCAACCCGGTTATTATTAAGGCTGAGGGTGAGCAGACAACACCCGAAGGGTGTCTTTCAATGCCGGGCGAATACGGCTTGACAAAAAGACCTATGTTTGTCACAGTTAAGGCACAGGACAGAAACGGAAAGGTGTTTGAAATCAGCGGAGAGGGCTTGTTGGCAAAAGCTTTTTGCCACGAACTCGACCACCTCGAGGGTGTACTTTACAAAGATATTGTAATAAGAATGCTCGCTCCGGAGGAACTTGAATAATGAAAATCGTTTTTATGGGTACGCCTGATTTTGCCGTGCCGTCGCTCAGACGACTTGCAGAAAAGCACGAGGTTGCGGCGGTTTTTACTCAGCCTGACCGACCTGTAGGGAGAAAAATGAAGCTTACTCCTCCTGATGTTAAGGTTTGTGCCGAGGAACTCGGACTAAAAGTGTATCAGCCGGAAAAACTCCGACAAAGCAACAGCCTTGAGATTATCAGCAAGATAAATCCCGATGCAATAGTTGTTGTTGCCTACGGTCAGATTTTGCCCGTGGATATTCTTGAAATTCCTAAGTATGGTTGTATAAATATTCACGGTTCGCTTTTGCCAAAACACAGGGGAGCCGCACCTATTCAGTGGGCTGTACTTAACGGAGATGCAGTTACCGGCGTAACCACCATGTATATGGAAAAGGGTCTTGACACTGGGGATATTCTCTTAACCGAGGAATATAAAATAGGAATAAATGAAACTGCGGGAGAGGTATTTGACAAGCTGGCGGTTATGGGTGGTGAGTTAATCATAAAAACACTTGAAGAAGCCGAAAACGGACATTTAAATCCGATAAAGCAAGATGATTCACAGAGCAGTTATGCTAAAATGCTGGACAAAAGTATGTGTGCGATTGATTTTTCAAAGCCTAATACGGAGGTTCACAATAAAGTTAGGGGACTTTCTCCATGGCCTGTTGCCACAACAAAAATAAACGAAAAAACTGTTAAGATTTTTGAAACACGACTTTCTGATGAAAGCGGTAATCCTGGCGAGGTTATATCGGTAAAACCGTTGACTGTAGCTTGTGGCGAGGGTTCTGTAATAATTAATTCTTTGCAAATGCAAGGTAAAAAACGCATGGACTCAAGTTCATTCCTACTTGGACATAAAATTGATGTAGGAATGGTTATCGGGTAAAAATTTAACGATTGCAAAAAACGAGGGCTGTCGCAAAACTTTTTGTTCTGTGACAGCCCCTTTTCAGAGGGTATTTGCGGGTAATTTTTAAAGCCGTTTTCAGGCTATGCCCTCTTCATTGCGTTTTGCAAAGCACTCACTGCAGTAGTAGCTTTTGCCCTCCATAGGTCTGAAAGGGATTCTTGCTTCGCCGCCGCATTCTGCACATACAGTTGTGTGAAACTCTCGGGCTGATTTTGTTGCCTGCTTGCGTGCATTTCTGCACGGCTTACAGCGTTGCGGTTCGTTTACAAAACCTTTTTCGGCGTAAAACTCCTGTTCACCTGAGGTGAACACAAACTCGTTGCCACATTCTTTGCAAACCAGTGTTTTGTCTTCGTACATTTTTAAATACCTCGCTTTAAAAAATTATTCCCGCTTTATCCTCCTGAAAAACAAAAAGGGAACTAAGTAATACCGTCAACTTTATGGAACAACCGCGTTTTTAGTTGTTCAGTTGTGGGTCGGTATAATCAGCCAGCTTTGCTTTTGCCCGAAAAATTGCGTTATCAACGGATTTTCGAGGGATTTTCAGTTTGTCTGAAATTTCTTTATAAGAATATCCCTGTATGTAAAGTTCCATAACGGAGCGTTCTGATGTTGACAGCTTATTTCTCACGCTATCGTAAAAGGATGCAAGACTTTCACGAAAAAGCATACGGCTTTCGGGGTTAAGACTTTTGTCTGTTATTTCAATCTCATCTATGGGTACGGTAATTTCACCCGGAATGGCAGTCCTACCCGTTGATTTACGGACGATTGAAAGATAACGGTTTTTTATGCAGGTCATTGCATAATTACGAAAGGCTGTTTGCCGTTTGCTGTCAAAGCTTCGTACAGCGTTCCAAAGCCCCAGCAAGCCTTCCTGAATAAAATCATTGGTGTCGTAACCCTCAGCCTTGTATTCTGTGCTGATTTTTCGGATAAGAGCCAGATAATGAACGGAAAGTTGCTCAAAGGCAAGGTTGTCGCCTGATTTGGCAAGTGCTATGACTTCGTCCTCGTTTTCCAAAGATTTCATCATATCACATCATCACCTACTCAATCCTGTTACTATTCTACAATGTATTTTAATAAAAGTCAACATTTTTCTGATTAAAATGGTAAAAATAAATTTATATGATTAAAATTATTATACAAATTTTACAATTTTGTGCCGGGTTTAGCAGAAAAATGTCGTAATAATAAGATTTTTCTGCTATATTAACTTTGCCCGGGTTAGATTGGAGTTTGAATTTATTTCTTTTAAAATATTCCTTAAAAGAATATTTTACAGAATAATTACAAAATGAATTTTAAACCGTCAAATTCCAAAAAAATAATTTGTTTGGCTTTTCAATTTGCATACAAATTTTATAAAAAAAGTTACAATGCAAATTTTGGATTGACTTCAAGGCAATTTAGCGGTAATATATAGCTTAGTGATTAATTTTGGGAGGGGTAAGTTGCCCCTTTTGTACCTGAAATTTATGCCTGTGAAGTTTATAAATGGTTGATGAATGTATTTTATCAACTGTTGCAAGCTGTATTTTCGGCATTACCTTAATAATTTTGCTAAAAAAGCATATACCATAAACAGATTTGTATTGGAGTGTGCAGATTTGAATAAATTCGTAGTAAACGGCGGTAAAGAATTAAACGGTGAGGTTACAATCAGCGGTGCAAAAAATGCTGCCGTAGCCATTATCCCTGCGGTCATCCTTTGTGATGAACCTTGCAGGATTGAAAATATACCTAACATAAGTGATGTTGCCCTTATTGGCACTATATTAAAAGAAATGGGTGCACAGGTAAAAAGGGTGAACAAGTCTACTCTTGATATCGACCCAAGACATATATTCACACACGAGGCTACCACAGACCTTGTCCGTGGTATGCGTGCGTCATATTACCTGCTCGGTGCGTTGCTTGGCAAGTTCGGCAAAGCAAAAGTTCTTTTGCCGGGCGGCTGCAACTTTGGTGTTCGTCCTATTGATCAGCATTTGAAGGGCTTTGAGGCACTCGGTTGTGTTCACGAGATTTCAGACGGTGCGGTTGATATAAAAAGCCGTGACGGCAGACTGAAGGGCAATAGTATCTACCTTGATATTGTTTCCGTAGGTACAACTATCAACCTTATGCTCGCTGCCGTTAAAGCAGAGGGTTTGACAATTATTGAAAACTGTGCAAAAGAACCGCATGTTGTTGACCTTGCAAACTTCCTCAACTCTATGGGTGCAGATGTTCGTGGAGCAGGTACGGATGTAATAAAAATCCGTGGCGTGAATTATCTGCACGGCATTTCATATTCAATTATTCCCGACCAGATTGAAGCAGGCACATATATGGCTGCTGCTGCTGCAACAAGGGGTGTTGTTACTGTTAAGAACATCACACCTAAGCACCTTGATTCTATCACAGCAAAGCTGAGAGAAATCGGATGTACTGTTGAAGAGTATGACGAGGCAGTAAGAGTTGACGCAAGAAACCGTTCGCTCACACGCTGTAACATAAAAACTATGCCTCATCCGGGTTTTCCTACAGATTGCCAACCGCAGTTTGTTGCAATGCTAACATCCTGCAACGGAACAAGTATTATAAACGAAAATGTTTGGGATAACCGTTACCAGTACATTAACGAGCTTCAGCGAATGGATGCTAAAATTTCAGTTGAGGGCAGGCTTGCTATTATAGAAGGCGGTTCACCGCTAAAGGCGGCTCCTGTAAAGGCAACCGACTTGCGTGCGGGTGCAGCAATGATAATTGCGGCACTTACCGTTGACGGAACAACTGTAATCAGCAATATTCAGTATATTGAGAGAGGCTACGAGGAAGTTGTAGAAAAGTTCCGTGCACTTGGTGCGGATATTAAGAAAATTTATGATTCGGATTCAGACGAGCTTGCCGAATCGGTATAATTTTTAAAAAATTTAGGAGCTGTCCTATCCCGATACGGTCAGGATTTGCCACTGTGTGGCTGACTTGTCGGGTGGGACGGCTCTTTTTGAAAGGTAAAATTTATGGCAAAGCTGATACCGCTATTTAGCGGAAGTAAGGGTAACAGTTATTACATAGGCTCGGGCAGCGGTGGCGTTCTGATTGATGCAGGGCGAAGCTGTAAGCAGATTTTGACCGCACTTGACGATAACAATATTGATATAAACAAAATTCGTGCAGTATTTGTTACTCACGAGCATATTGACCATTGCTCGGCACTAAGGGTGCTTGTAAAAAAGACGGGAATGAAGGTATATGCTACTGAGGGTACAATGAACGCCCTCATCCGTGACAACCGTCTGGAGCCCAATGCCGTAACCGAGGTTTTAACTTCGCCTGTTGCTGTGGGGGATATGCTTGTAGAACATTTTTCTACTAATCACGACACTCCTCAGCCTTGTTGTTACAGAGTGAAAACCTCTGATAACCGCTGTGCTATGGTGGCAACTGACCTTGGTACAATAACCGATAATGTTCGTTCGGCTTTTAACGGGGTTGACGCACTTGTACTTGAGAGTAATCATGATGTAAATATGTTGAAAAACGGAATTTATCCGCAATATCTGAAACAGCGTATACTCTCTGACTGTGGGCATCTTTCAAACCGAACCTGTGCCGAGGAACTTCCCGATATAATAAAAAACGGTACAATGCGTATAGTTTTAGGACATCTGAGTCAGGAAAATAACCGCCCCGACATAGCAATGAATACGAGCATCAAACACCTTGCTGACTGCGGTTTTAAGAGAGATTACGATTATACCCTTGACCTTGCACCCGAGGTAAATAACGGAAAGGTGATTTTGTTTTAATGCTTACTGTCAATATAATCTGCATAGGAAAACTCAAAGAAAAATACTGGGTCGATGCAATAAAAGAATATTCAAAAAGGCTGTCTGCATTTTGTAAATTTTCTGTCACTGAGCTTTCGGAATATAAAGTGAATGATAACCCAAACCCAAAGCAGATTGAATCTGTTCTTGCAGAAGAGGGTAAGGCGATACTTTCAAAAATCAAGCCGACAGACTTCAATATCACTATGTGCATAGAGGGCAAAATCATTTCTTCCGAACAATTGTCGGCATTGATTGATGATGTTCCGTTGAGCGGAAAAAGTACGGTGAATTTTATTATTGGCGGTAGTTGGGGACTATCGGAAGAAGTAAAGCAATATAGTAATTACAAACTTTCTATGGGAAAAATGACTTTTCCTCACCAGATGGCAAGGGTTATGCTTGCCGAGCAAATTTACCGTGCTTTTCAAATAAGTACGGGTGGAAAATACCATAAGTAAGGGGGAAACGCTGTGGCATTTGACGGCGTAATGCTTCACTATGTGAAGGAGGAAATCAAAAACCTTGCAATTGATGCAAGGGTAAGTCAGGTTCACCAGCCAAACCGTGATGAGTTGGTGCTGGCTTTGCGTACTAAAAACGGTAATAAAAAATTGCTCATATCCTCAAGGGCAAACTCCCCCAGAGTTTGCTTTACCGAACAAGCCCCCGAAAATCCCGCAACACCGCCTATGCTGTGTATGCTGTTAAGAAAAAGACTCGGTGGTGCCAAGCTTGTTGATGTACGCCAACCGTCGCTTGAGAGGATACTTTTCCTTGATTTTATTGCAACAAACGAGCTTGGTGACAGAGTGAAACTCTCACTCTGCATTGAAATTATGGGCAAGTACAGTAATATCATTTTAATTGACAGTGAACAAAATATTGTTGACGCACTTAAGCGTGTCGATTTTACAATGAGCACCCAAAGGCTTGTTTTGCCTAATATAAAGTATGAGCTTCCTCCTCAGCAGGACAAGCTGTGCATACTTGACTGTGAAAGTCGTGATATTGCCGACAGAGTCGTGAAAACTCCTTCTGAAATGAAACTTTCAAAAGCACTTCTATCTGCAATGCAGGGTGTTTCTCCGATTGTTACCAGAGAACTTGAATACAAGGTGGGCGTTGAAAGCAATCGTGAACTCACTGTTATTGACAAATTAAAGCTCGTTGACAGGATTGAAAAACTCAAGCAGTACATTTTAAGCGGAGAATGTAAGCCTACAATGCTTATAAAGAGTGATGGCAAGCCGTTTGACATTTGCTTTACCGATATAAATCAATACGGCGAAATGGCAGAAAAAAGGCATTTTGACAGTTTTTCCGAAATGCTCGATTCGTTTTATTTTGAGCGTGACCGTGTTGAGCGTATGAAAGTCAAGGCTCAGGATTTGCTCAGACTTTGCTCAAACATAAGCGACAAACTGAACCGAAAGATCGCTGTTCAGCAAAAGGAACTTGCCGACAGCAAAAACCGTGACGAGTTAAGAAAATGCGGTGACCTTTTGCAGGCGAACATATACAGGATGGTGCGTGGACAGTCGTTTATTGAGGTTGACGATTATTACAATAATAACGAAAAGATAAAAATCAAACTCAGTCCGACTTTATCACCAAGCCAAAATGTGCAGAAATACTATAAGGACTATCGTAGGGCAAAAACAAGGGAAGAAATGCTCACTGTGCAGATTGAAAAGGCAAAGCAGGAGCTTGAATATATCTCAACCGTTCAGGAGAGCCTTACCAGGGCAGAAAATGAGCGGGAACTTTCAGAAATAAGACGGGAGCTTTCCGAACAGGGTTATGTTCGCAGTCAAAGCCGTGATAACCGCAAGCAGATAAAACTGCTGCCGCCAAAGGAATATAAATCCTCTGACGGTTTTACAATTTTGATTGGACGCAACAACAAGCAGAATGATAAACTCACACTAAAAACAGCCGGGAATTATGATATGTGGCTGCACACAAAAAATATTCCGGGGAGTCATGTTATTATTATAAGCGACCGCAGGGAGATAACAGAAACCGCAATTTTGGAAGCGGCTTCTCTTGCTGCATACAACAGTAAGGCCCGAGAAAGCTCGCAGGTTCCTGTTGATTATACCTATGTTCGCAATGTAAGTAAACCTAACGGCTCAAAGCCGGGTATGGTCATTTATGTCAAAAACAAAACTGTCTATGTAACGCCAAAGGCGGATATAACCAAGTAAAATAGGCAGTACCAAAATTCCGGTACTGCCCTTTTAAAATTATTTGAACATATAAGAAGCGGTGTCTACAACCTCGCCAACAGCGTGAAGTGCTTTATTCATCTTCTTTTTTATGGGTGTTTTCATACCGCCGGATACTAGCTTTTCTCCGAACATTCCCATTGCAATACCTGATGCAACACCGATGCAAATGCCTTTGAACATTCCTGCGTTTGAATTGAACATAACTATCACCTCCAAAATTATTTTTGCCGAACCGAGCGTGATATAGTACAGAAAAAATAAGGAAAAAGAAAATTTTTGAAATTTTAACATTTTTTGCAATATTTACTGAAAGGAATAATATGTCAGTTTTAAACATAGTTTTAATTGAGCCTGAAATTCCCGCAAATACCGGCAACATTGCCAGAACCTGTTCTGCAACCGGTGCAAGGCTGCACCTTGTTAAGCCTCTGGGTTTTAGTGTGGATGACAAGCACCTCAAACGCGCAGGGCTTGATTACTGGAAATTTCTTGATATTACATATTATGAAAATCTCGATGATTTTCTCCAAAAAACAAAAGGTGGCAGGTACTATCTTTATACCACTAAGGCACTTAACCGACATACCGATGTTGTTTATCCCGATAACTGCTACCTGCTTTTTGGTAAAGAAACCCGAGGTCTGCCCGAGCATTTGCTTATGCAGTATAAAGAAAGCTGTGTTCGCATACCGATGATAGAAGAGGCTCGCAGCCTTAACCTCAGCAATTCGGTAGCAATTGCGGCGTATGAGGTTCTTAGGCAGTGGGATTACCCCGAACTGCTCACTCACGGTGAACTTCACCGCCATCGTTGGGCAGACTGCTGAAAAATTATGTAAAAAACTATAATTTATTCCTATATACCTATTGAAAATATTACAACCTTGTTATATAATAGAAGTGTATAGGGCGGTAAAGCTCATACACCATAACAAGTATATTAATTTGAAAGGATGTTTAAAATAATGGGTTTAAACAAAGTTACTGTTGATGATGTAAATTACGCAGGCAAAAAGGTACTTTGTCGTTGTGACTTCAATGTTCCGCTCAAGGACGGAGTTATCACTAACGACAACCGTATTACAGCCGCTTTGCCAACAATTAAGAAGATTATCAATGACGGCGGTAGAGTTATCCTCTGCTCTCACCTTGGTAAGCCAAAGAACGGTCCTGAGGAGAAGTTCTCACTTGCTCCTGTTGCAGTAAGACTTTCCGAACTGCTCGGAAAGGAAGTTGTTTTTGCTGCTGACGATGAGGTTGTAGGCGAGAAGGCTAAGGCTGCTGTTGCTGCTTTGAAGGACGGCGATGTTGTTCTCCTCCAGAACACAAGATTCAGAAAAGAAGAAACTAAGAATCTTGAGCCTTTCTCAGAAGAGCTTGCATCTCTTGCGGATTACTTCGTAATGGATGCTTTCGGTTCTGCTCACCGTGCACACTGCTCAACTGCAGGTGTTACAAACCACATCAAAAATACAGCAGTTGGTTACCTTATGCAGAAGGAAATCGACTACCTCGGCAATGCTGTTGAAAATCCTGTAAGACCTTTTGTTGCTATCCTCGGCGGTGCAAAGGTTGCTGATAAGCTCAATGTTATCTCTAACCTTCTTGAAAAGTGCGATACCCTCATCATCGGCGGCGGTATGGCATATACTTTCCTTAAAGCTAAGGGCTATGAGGTTGGTAAGTCACTCGTTGACGACAGCAAGATTGATTATTGTAAAGAAATGCTTGAAAAGGCTGAAAAGCTCGGTAAGAAGCTTGTTCTTCCTGTTGACACAACCATTGCTGATGAGTTCCCTAACCCAATTGACCAGCCGATAGATGTTAAGGTTGTTGACGCTACAGCTATCCCTGCCGATAAGGAAGGTCTTGATATTGGCACAAAGACACAGGAGCTTTTCGCAGAGGCTGTTAAGTCCGCTAAGACAGTTGTATGGAACGGCCCTATGGGCGTTTTTGAGAACCCAACACTTGCAGCCGGCACAATTGCAGTTGCTAAGGCTCTTGCAGAAACAGATGCAACAACAATCATCGGTGGCGGTGACTCTGCTGCTGCTGTTATTCAGCTTGGCTTTGCCGACAAGATGAGCCATATCTCCACTGGTGGCGGTGCTTCACTTGAGTACCTCGAGGGTAAGGTTCTTCCGGGCATTGATGTAATTGCCGATAAGTAATTTTTAAAACAAAGGGCGAACAAAACCGTTCGCCCTTATTGAACTGTATGAATTGTTTTGGGGCAGCAGCTCCAAATAAAAAATAACTCTCCGAAAGGAATATTAAAAATGGATAAAAGTAAAAGAAAAGCAATAATTGCAGGTAACTGGAAAATGAACAAGACTCCTTCAGAGGCTAAAGCACTTCTCGAGGAGCTTATCCCTTTGGTAAAGGACGCAGATTGCGAGGTTATCGCTTGTGTACCTTATGTTGACCTTGCAGTTGCAATTGAAACAACAAAGGGTACAAACATCAAAATCGGTGCTGAAAACTGCCACTGGGCAGAGAGCGGTGCTTTCACAGGTGAAGTTTCCACAGGTATGCTCAAGGAAGTTGGCGTAGAGTATGTTGTTCTCGGCCACAGCGAAAGAAGACAGTACTTCGGCGAAACTGACGAAACAGTAAACAAGAGAACAAAGGCAGCCCTCGCAGCAGGTCTTAAGCCAATTGTTTGTGTTGGCGAGCTTCTTTGGGAGCGTGAGTGTGATATTACAGAGGAAGTTATCGCAAGACAGATTAAGCTTGACCTCTTTGATGTTTCTGCTGAAGATGTTAAGAAAACAGTAATCGCTTATGAGCCGGTTTGGGCAATCGGAACAGGCAAAACAGCAACTTCTGACCAAGCAGAAGAAGTTTGTGCATTTATCCGTGCAACACTTGCAAAACTTTATGATGAAGAAACAGCACAGGCTGTTACAATTCAGTACGGCGGTTCAATGAATGCTGACAACTGCGACGAGCTTCTTGCCAAGACAAATGTAGACGGCGGTTTAATCGGCGGTGCATCACTTGTAGCTGCAAAGTTCCAGCCAATCGTAGCAGCTGCTTCTAAGTAATCAATTTTGAAATACAGTAAGGATTTGAGTATATTATGAAAAAACCACTTATTCTTATGATTTTAGACGGCTTTGGTATTTCTTTGGAGCAGGGCAATGCCATTACTGCTGCAAGTACGCCTAACCTGGGCAAGCTCTTTGGCGAGAACCCTGTTACAAAAATCGGTGCTTCCGGTATGGATGTGGGTTTGCCTGACGGTCAGATGGGTAACTCCGAGGTTGGTCACACCAATATCGGTGCAGGCCGTGTTGTTTATCAGGAGCTTACAAGAATTACAAAGTCAATTCAGGATGGAGACTTCTTTGAGAACGAGGCTCTTGTGAAGGCTGTTGAGAATGCCAAGAAGAATAATTCTTCACTACACTTTATGGGACTTCTGTCAAGCGGCGGTGTTCACTCACATAATACACACCTTTACGGACTTCTTGAACTTGCTAAAAAGGCAGGTCTTACAAAGGTTTATGTTCATGCTTTCCTTGACGGTCGTGATGTTCCTCCTTCCTCTGCTAAGGAGTTTGTAGCAGAGTGTGAGGCAGAAATGGCTAAAATCGGCGTTGGTAAAATCGCAACCTTAATGGGCAGATACTACGCAATGGATAGAGATAACCGTTGGGAGAGAGTAGAAAAGGCTTACTCCGCAATGGTTTACGGCGAAGGTGTTAAAGCTGATTCTGCAGTTGAAGCTGTTCAGACTTCTTACGATAACGATGTAACAGACGAGTTTGTTCTTCCTGTTGTTGTTGATGGCGGCGATACAATCAAGGCTAATGATTCGGTTGTATTCTTTAACTTCCGTCCTGACCGTGCAAGAGAAATTACAAGAACACTTGTTGACGAAAAATTCGACGGCTTTGAGAGGAAAAACGGCTTCTTCCCGGTGAATTTTGTTTGTATGACACAGTACGATGCAGCAATGCCGAATGTTGATGTTGCTTTCAGACCGCAAAAGCTTGAGAATACAATTGGCGAGTACATTTCAAACCTTGGTATGAAACAGCTCAGAATTGCCGAAACAGAGAAGTATGCTCATGTAACATTCTTCTTTAACGGCGGTGTTGAAAAACAGTATGAAAACGAGGACAGAATTCTCGTCAAGTCACCTGCTGTTGCTACATACGATTTACAGCCTGAAATGAGTGCCTATGAGGTAACAGACAAGTTGGTTGCAGCTATCAAAAGCGGTGAGTATGATATGATTATCCTCAACTACGCTAACTGCGATATGGTAGGTCATACGGGTGTGTTTGATGCTGCTGTTAAGGCTGTTGAAGCTGTTGATACCTGCGTTGGCAGAGTAGTTGACGCAATTAAAGAAATGGGCGGTACAGCACTTATTACTGCCGACCACGGTAATGCCGATAAGATGTATGAGGCAGACGGAGCACCGTTCACGGCACATACAACAAATCCTGTTCCGTTCTGTGTTGTCAACTATCCATGCACCCGCTTGCGTGAAACAGGCGGTAAGCTTTCTGACATTGCTCCGACAATGCTTGAAATTCTCGGAGTTCCACAGCCAAAGGAAATGACAGGTAAATCACTTATCGTTAAATAATAAGTATAATAAAGTTAAATTTTACTTAAAATTTGGGTTGTCTTAATTTTTGCAATTAGGCAGCCCATTCTTTTTTTACTTTACTCTGCATATATTATTTTAAAACACTTTTGCAGGGAGAGAGTATGTTTACAACATTTGACATTGAAAAATTCAACCCTACGGGGCTTAAAAAACTTTTTGCATTTATAATGAAAGATAAAGTTTCAGAAGATTATATTCAGGTTCAAAATCTGCTCGTTCATCGTATTATATACATAAGCTGTCACAGTAAAATAAACTGGGATGCTGTCTACACTCGTGCGGGATACGAGGCTAAGTGCCTTGTCTGCAACGAAAATATCAGGTTCCCATACGGTATGGGTATGCTGAGGTTTTCTGATAACAGCTTTTCAAAAAGAATGGCTGAAAATTTTGCTTTTTCTGTACTTAAAGCAATGCCGTGTCCTCAAAAAGTTAAAATAGCCTTTTACGATGTTGACGGCAGCGAATGGGGCTTTGTCGAAAATCTTTGTCGGCTGACAGATAATTTTATAGTTGTAACCGCTAACAAAGAAAAGTATGCAAATGTTGCTAATTTGCTTATGGAGGACGAGGGTGTTAGCCTTGTCATTACCAATCGTTTGAGCCGCATGAAAGACTGTGATCTTATTATTGCTCCGTCACGGCTTAATCAAAAATTTGACATTAGCAGCCGTGCCGTGATTTTTACCGCAGAAGTTCCTAAGTGTGATGTTCAGGCTCAGTGTTATTATGATTATAAGGTTACACTGCCCAACGAGTATGCTCCTCTAACATCTGCATTTGTTGATGAACTTTACATAGGCTCAGCACTGTATACTATTGGCAAGCAGTACAACCTCGGCGGGGTTGTTCCTACCGTCGCTTTTAATACCACAACAACCGTAACTGTAAAAAGTATGGCAAAATATCTTAACAAATTGGCTTGACATAAAGCCTATAAATGTTATAATTATAAGAGTATTATTATGAATTGAAGGATGTGTTTGTGTGGCTGCTAATAAAAAGATTATCCTCACAGCCGAAGGACTTAAAAAACTTGAAGAAGAGCTTGAAGTACTCAAGGGCGAAAAGCGTTCCGAAATTGCCGAAAAAATCAAGGTTGCCCGCTCATACGGTGACCTTTCCGAAAACTCAGAATATGATGATGCCAAAAATGAACAGGCTATCCTCGAAGCAAGAATTGCTGATATAGAAGCTACTTTGAAAAACGCCGTTATCCTTGACGAGAGCGAAATTAACAACGACAAGGTCCATGTAGGTAGTTTTGTTAAGGTAGTCAACCTTAATTTGAACAAAGAAATGACTTTGAAGATTGTTGGTTCAAACGAGAGCAACCCTAGGGAACTTAAAATTTCTGACGAAAGCCCTGTAGGTATTGGCTTGCTCGGTAAACAGGTTGACGATGTTGCCGAAATTGAAACACCCGGCGGCACAGTTGCCTATAAGGTTCTTGAAATTTCAAGATAAAATCCGATAATCAAGTATTAGCGTCGGAATAAGTCGGTGATTTATAAGCCGAATTTTCGGGGACGGTTGTGCCGTCCCTTTTCTATAAAAAGGAAGGAAGATAAAAATGGGTGAGAATACTAAGAACACCAATAACGGCGGTGACCTGCTTAAGGTTCGCCGTGATAAGCTTGCTGAGCTTCAGGCCGCCGGCAATGACCCTTATATGGTCAATACCTCTGCAAGGGATACTCTTAACAGAGAAATAGCTGATAATTATGAAAATTATGACGGTAAGACCGTCTGCATTGCAGGTCGTATTATGTCCAAGCGTGGCAAGGGTAAGGTTATGTTTATGGATGTTTACGACAGAACAGGCAAAATGCAAATTTTTGCTAAGTTTGATGACCTTGGTGAAGAAGTATATAAAGGTCTTAAAAAGTGGGATATTGGCGATATTATGGAATGTACCGGCTTTGTTTTCAAAACAAAAATGGGCGAGGTTTCTATCCATGCAACCGGTGTAAAGCTGCTTTCAAAGTCACTGTTGCCACTTCCGGAAAAGTACCACGGATTAAAGGATGTTGACCTAAGGTATCGTCAGCGTGAAGTTGACCTTATTATGAACCCTGAGGTAAGGGACACTTTTGTTAAAAGAAGTAAGATAATCTCCACAATCCGCAATGTTATGGACAGTAAGGATTTTGTAGAAATTGAAACTCCTGTTCTCAACACAATTCCGGGCGGTGCAACAGCCAGACCTTTCGTTACTCACCACAATACCCTCGATATTGATATGTATATGAGAATAGCAACTGAAATTCCGCTCAAAAGGCTCATAATCGGTGGTATGGAGAGAGTTTATGAAATAGGCAGAATTTTCCGCAACGAGGGTATGGACACAAGGCATAACCCTGAGTTTACAACAATCGAATTGTATCAGGCTTATACCGACTACAACGGTATGATGGACATTACTGAGGAACTTATTAATAAATCCTGCATTGCCGTGAACGGCACAGAAGAGGTTACTTACGGTGATTTAGAGATTTCTTTCAAAGCACCTTTCAAGCGTGTTACTATGCTGGACGCCGTCAAAGAGTACACAGGTGTTGATTTTGCCGAGTTTATGGGGGATACCGAAAAGGCAAAGGAAGCCGCCGATAAACTCCATCTTGAGGTTAAACCAACCGACACATGGGGCAATATTCTTGCTGAAGCCTTTGATGCTTATGTTGAAGATAAGCTCATTCAGCCAACATTTGTAATTGACTATCCTGTAGAAATTTCACCGCTCACAAAGAGAAAGAAGGACAATCCGCTCCTTGTTGAAAGATTTGAAATCTTCGTTGCAGGCGGTGAACTCGCAAACGCTTACACCGAGCTTAATGACCCGATTGACCAAAGAGGTCGTTTTGAACATCAGATGATGCTCCGTGAAGCAGGCGATGATGAAGCCAATATGATTGATGAGGATTTTCTCACAGCTATGGAGTATGGTATGCCACCTACAGGCGGTATGGGAATGGGCATTGACAGACTTGTTATGCTCCTCACAAACTCCGCAAGTATCCGTGATGTAATTGCTTTCCC
>JAFTGC010000028.1 GCA_017458105.1 Ruminococcus sp.
TTTAAGAAGGTTCTCAGCCAGCCTTCTTTGCTTTTTCCAAACATTTCGACTTTAGCGTATGATGTTGCGCCGCATATTACTGCCAGCAACATGATAATCAAAACTTCATGCAAAGGATATATTACGCTTCTGCTTCGTCTGATATCTTCTATGCCTTCGAGCACTTCCATTAAGCTCAATTTCTTCATGATATGACCACCTCTTTTTCAGTGTATCATATCTATTTCCTTTTGTCGGTTACAGCTCGTTTACAATTTGTTTACTCATTCAAAAACCGTGGTTCCCAATTGGTTTCAAAATATGAAGTTGCAATCATAGTTGCTATCCCATGAACACATATCCACATTTAAAAATACAGCATCAACGCTTCTTCATATCTGAACCCCGTTTTTTGCAGAATTATCGGAATAAAAAGATTAAATTCATCGTTAGAATTTTTATCCTCTTTGGAACGGTCACGCATAATCAGAGTATTATCAGCACAACATTTTTTGCCGGATTAATTTAAGGATTTGTTTTTCTTTACGGCAAACCTGCACTTGTGTCATATTAAGTATTTTACCTGTCTGCGATTGGGTTTTATGTTGATAGTAACGCAGGGTTATAAGTTTATTTTCCATAGGATTTAGTTCTTTGAGAGCATTTTCAAGTGAAAGTCTTTCGGTAAATTCTTCTTCACAGGAATTAACAGTTAGGTCAAGCTCGGCATTATCCTCGCCGGTGAGCGACACGGGAACTCTGCCTGCGTTTAATGCCTCGCTGACCTTTTCTTCATCAACTCCTAGTTTTTCGGCTATGGCGGTTATTGTCATACTGTTATCTGATTCCGTTAATTTTACGATTTTCAGATAAAGCTCCTTAATACTTCGGCTGACTTTGACTGTTCCGCCGTCACGGAAAAGCCTTTTTATCTCACCCAATATCACGGGAACTGCGTAGGTGCTTAATCGAAAGCCTCTGCTGTCATCAAAATTATCAACCGCTTTAACAAGTCCCAAACACCCCGCCATATATAGATCATCATACTCAACACCCTTGCCCTTAAACCGCTTACAGCAAGAGTGTACCAAACCGAGGTTTTCCTCAATAATTTTATTCCGGTTTTTCATTTGTTACCCTGAAAAATTTTTTGTAAAGTGTAACGGTTGTACCTTTGCCTTCCCGTGAAGTTACTTTAACCTTATCCATAAAACTTTCCATAACCGCAAAACCAAGTCCTGCACGCTCTTCTCCGCCTGTTGTGAACAGAGGCTCCATTGCCTGTTTTATGTCAGCTATACCTTTGCCTTTATCACGAATTTTTACGATAAGTACCCTATCGTCTGTAATTTCACTTTTTATGTAAATTTCTCCGTTGGCACTGTTATAAGCATGAACAATGCAGTTTGTAACAGCCTCGGAAACTGCTGTTTTTATGTCTGCAAGCTCGGCGATTGTAGGGTCAAGCTGCAAACAGAACGCTGCAACAGCCGAACGTGCAAAGCTTTCGTTTATACTTTTTGAAGGAATTTTTAAATCCATATAATTTTGACTTTTCATTTCAGTACCCCCAATGTCTGTACTCCCGACAGTTTAACTATCCTATCTATATTTTCAGGGAGATTTGTAATTTTTAACCGTCCGCCGATTAGCGACATTTGTCTGAATCTACCCATTATTAGACCAATCCCGCTGCTGTCCATAAAACGCACCTTTGAAAAGTCAAGGCATAAGAGGTTTGGCCGCAGGGCTTCGGTGCGTGAGTCAATTTCTTGTCTTATTGATTTGCTGGTATGCTGGTCGATTTCTCCTGAAAGATAAACCGTCATCACACCGTCTTGATAATCTGTGTTAATCATTTTCAACTTCCTTTATAAATAAAAAACTCATACTATTATCATAAATAGTATGAGCTAAAAAATTTGTTTTATTCTGTTGGTTGGGTTATTTTTTTAACTTTTCAAGGAAAATCGGGCGTATCTCACCGGCAAGATAGAGTGAACCGCAGACAAGAATTGCACAGTTTTTTTCTTCTGCTGTTTGTATTGCCCTATTCACTGCATCCTCTGCCGAATCGGCGGTGACAACTGTTGTAAATTTATCTTTGCAAATTTCGGCAAGCTCACTTGCTGTCAAAGTGCGTGGGTTATCAACCGTAACAGTTATTACCGTACTGAACTTACCCCTGATAAAATCCAAACTGCCCGAAATATCTTTATCTTTTAACATACCCACAATCAGGATTTTTTCGGCTGAGCCAAAATATTCATCTACACTGTTTGCAAAAGCCTGCATACCGTTAGGGTTGTGAGCACCATCAATAACAGTAATCGGAGAATGTGAGATAAGCTCAAACCTTGCAGGGTGCTTTGTTTTGCTTATTCCGAATTCTATATCATCGGCAGTAATAGTAAAAAAACAGTCCCTCCTAAGAACATCCAAAGTAGTTAGAGCAGTTTTTAGATTTTCAACCTGATGAAGTCCAACAAGCGGCAGCTGCAACTTTTTGTGCTTATATTTTACAGTTGATCCGTTCAAATCGGAGGCTATAACCTTAACCTTGCAGTCATCTGCAAAGTAGTAGCAATTGTGTTTATTTATACAATCTTTTACTATCTGCTTTTCGATTTTGTCGGTAGTTTGTTTTGCTATTACGGTAAATGAATTTTCCTTTATAATCCCACACTTTTGAGATGTAATCTCCTCAACAGTACCGCCCAAAACAGCAGTGTGGTCAAGGTCAATCGGTGTTATTACCGAACAAAGCGGAGGCGGTATTGTGTTGGTGCAGTCGAGCAAACCGCCCATTCCTGTTTCAAGCACAACTACCTCACATTTTTCAATATAAAAATAATAGAAAGCTATAGCGTTGACAAACTCAAATTCCGTAATAATCTCATCTTTTTTTGCCATTTGTTCAACATAGGGATAGATGTATTCAACCGCCTTGCAGAGCTTTTCTTTTGGAATCATTTTGGAATCAATCTGTATTCTTTCCCTAAAATCTGTTATATAAGGTGAGATAAAAAGTCCTGTTTTATAGCCCGACGCAGTGAGCACAGAACATATCATCTGGCTTACAGAACCTTTGCCGTTAGTACCTGCAATATGAACAAACTTGCATTTATCCTGCGGATTTCCTATAAGGTTAAGCAGTTTTAAAATTCTGTCGAGTCCGGGTCTTGAACCAAAGCGGAGAAGTCCGTGTATTTTTTCAAGTGCTTCGTTGTATTCCATAAAGCTGCACCTCACAATTTATCCTGACTGTATTTTTTAATAGCAACAGCCAAATTTTTGAACTCTGCCTTACTTTGGGAGGTAATCATATTGCTGTACCTGAATACCATTACACCATTAGCTGAGTAAGTTTTCATTGACTTGTTAAACTCCTGTTTGAGGATTGTGGTTTTGCCTCGCCAAGTTGAAAAATCTTCGGTTTTAGAACCTGATTTGTAACCGGCAAGCCCTACATAGAACTTCAAGTCATTGTGAAATTTTAGTTGTGTCCACTTTTTAATTGCGTTGTCAAAAGTAAGCGTGGGGTTGGTTAAACTCCAATAAATTTGAGGACAAATGTAATCTACATATCCTTTTTTTGTACACCAAGTTTTTACATCGGCGTAAAGATATGCGTTATTGTTGTAATTACCCTGCGGTGAAATTCCAAACAGTATATATTTGTTAGAATTTTTTATTGTTTTATAAACCGACTTAACCATATTGTTGACATTTGATTTTCTCCAAGCCGAGAGAGAAACAGGTGATTTAACGCGCTTTTTATATGCAGAGTATTCTTTACTATCGAAATCTTTAGAGGTAGTCGGATAAAAATAGTCATCAAACTGAACTCCGTCAATTTTATATTCATTAACAAGCTCCGAAACACTCTTAACAATCAAATCCTGTGCTGAACGGTTTGCTGGATTAAGATAAATATCATTATTCCAACGCACTCCCATGGAAGGATTTTCAATGTATGGATTGTCACTGCTCAAAGCAAATGAATTTGAGCTTAGCCTAACACGGTAAGGGTTTATCCACGCATGGATTGACATTCCCTGCGAATGTGTGTACTCAGACATATATTTAAGTGCATCATACCCCGGGTCTTTGCCCTGCTTACCCGAAATAATGTGAGAATACGGAAAATACTCCGAGTAGTACATAGCGTCATTGAACGGATGAACTTGAACAATCAGCGTATTATAACCGTTTGACTTTGAAGTTTTTACTATACTTTTAAACTTCTTTTTAAAAGCCGAAAAACTGCGGTCGTTATTCGTTAAATTAAAATCAAGATAGCTTATCCATATACCCTTCATATTAACAAAATTTACTGCCTTGTACTGTCCGTTAGCGTCAGGTTGGTAGACATTTGACTTATCATATGTATAAGCAGAATAATATTTTTTATTTTTGTATGTTTGATAACAGCGTATTCTAACATAGTATAGGTCAAAATCTGACCACTGTGGCGAAATCGCCAAATCAATTGAAGTTGTATTTTTATTTTTAACAATTTTCCGGTGTGAATTTTCTTTAAAACCACTATCGGTTGAATAATATATCTCGTAACCGTCTGCATTATTGTTTTTATCCCAAGTAAGGTGCAGTTTGCCATATTGGTATGAAACCGCAGAAACAGTCGATTTTGACGGACGGATTGCAAAACGGATAGTTTTGCTTGCTTTTGCTTTGTACTTTCCTTTGAAAGTAATTTTACATTTTGCTGTTCCCGGATTTTTATTGTCGGAGTACGAAAGGCTGTAGTCGATGTTCTGTGACAAGATTTTGCCTTTGTGGTTAATAACAGCTATCGGCTTAACATTAGAACCCGTGTATTGACGGTTCATCAAAGTTGAAATCAAAATGCGTTTACCTGCCTGTTTTTTCCATAATTCTGATTTATACTTGCAGGCGACGGTAAGCAGATTCTCACAGCCCGAAAACTGTGTTGAATTTACACCGCAATAAGGATTGATATAAGCATAAGTCAAACTTTTACAGTTGTAGAAGGCATCCTTTGAAATTTCTTTTACAGAATCATAAATGAAAATATTTTTAAGATACTTTTCATTATTAAATGCTTTAGATGCTATTTTAACCACAGATTTTCCGTTTATTTTTGACGGTATATTAACTAGTTCAACCTCACCGTCGTATGCGGTGATTGTAACACCGTTGGCAGACTCGGTATAAGTAAAAGTTCCGTAGGAATCTGTATATGTCAGTACAGCTGCACTAAAGTCACCGACCACCACAGTTGAAATCAAAACTAAAAATATAAGAACAAAGGAAAATACTTTTTTCAACATCACCACTCCGTTAATTTATTCAAAATCAAGTTCATCTGCCATCTTCTTAACAATTTCTTCCACTGCAATTATTGCGTCATCAACCTTTGATTTATCTTTTGCACCTGCCATAGCCATGTTAGGCTTACCGCCACCGTTACCGCCGGCTATTTGTGCAACCTGCTTTACGATATTACCTGCTTTCAGACCGTTTGCAACAGCATCTTTTCCGCAGGCACAGGCAAACGCCACTTTATCTCCATTGATACCTGCAAGTAAGATTACCGTCATAGGGTTATCATTAACTGCGTTGGAACATATATCACGAAGCATATTTGCATCTGCATCATTTATTGCAACAGAAATAATTCTGATACCTTTATAACGCTTTGCGTTTTTGAACATATCCTGAGTAACATTGCCGGCAAGCTTTTTGTTCAGCTCCTCAATCTTTTTGTCCTTAATACGCATTTCTTCAGCAAATCTTACAGCACCGTCAACAAGTTCTTTAGGATTGTTGATTTTAAGTGCAGCAGTGCAGTTATTAAGCACATTTATAACACTGCCGAGGTAATTGAGCACGCCCTTGCCTGTTACAGCTTCAATTCTTCTTACACCGGAAGCAACAGAATTTTCTGATTTAATCTTGAAAAGACCTATATTTGAGGTATTCGTAACATGGGTACCGCCACAGAATTCAATTGAAAAATCGCCTGCGTTAACTACACGCACTCTGTCGCCGTACTTCTCGCCAAAGAGCATCATAGCACCAATCTTTTTTGCCTCTTCTATATCCATTTCTTCCGAAACAACCTCAAGTTGCTCAAAAATTTTTTCATTTACCAGTTCTTCCACTTTTTCAAGCTCTTCATTTGTCATTGCTTCAAAATGTGTAAAGTCAAAACGGAAGTAACCGTCAGTTACATACTGACCTGCCTGTTCAACATGGGTACCGAGAATTTTTCTCAGAGCTGCCTGTAAGAGATGGGCTGCAGTGTGGTTACGGGTTATATCGGCTCTGCGTGTTGCATTAATTTTTGCCTGAACAGTATCGCCTACAGAAATAACGCCCCTCTCAACTTCTGCCGAGTGCAGGAAAATACCCGTTGCATCCTTTGTTGTATTGTCAATCTTGATACCGACAACATTGTTGCTTATTACACCTTTGTCGCCAACCTGTCCGCCACTCTCTGCATAGAAAGGTGTTTTATCAAGTATGATTATGCCTTTTTCGCCCTCAGTAAGTGAATCAACTCTCTCACCATCTTTGACAATACCAATCACCTTTGATTCACACATTGTCACCAAATAACCCTTGAAGTCGGTTTTAACAAGGTCGGTAAGGTCTGTGCTGTCTGAAATCCAAGCGTCGGCACCTGCGTTTTCTCTTGCATTACGGGAACGCTCCTTCTGCTCTTGGAGAAGTTCTGAAAACCTCTCCAAATCAACCTGCATACCCTTTTCGCCTGCAATCTCTCTTATCAGATCAATCGGGAAACCGAAAGTATCATTCAGTTTAAAAGCGTCATCACCTGAAAGAAGCTTACTCTCTGCATTTGTAATAATATCCTCCAAAAGCGACATACCCTGGTCGATTGTTTTGCCGAAGTTTTCTTCCTCTACTTCGATAAGTTTTACTATGAAATCTCTCTTGTCACGAAGTTCAGGATAAGCACTCTCGTTTTCGTTGATCACAGTGTCGGCAATTTTGTAAAGGAAAGTTTTATTGTAACCCAGTATCCTTCCGTGGCGTGCTGCTCTTCTGAGAAGCCTTCTGAGCACATAACCCTTGCCCTCGTTTGAAGGCATAACACCGTCGCCAATCATAAAGGTTGTGGAACGAATATGGTCGGTTATTACACGCAGTGAAATATCAGTTTTAGGACTTTCACCGTAGTTTACACCTACAATTGAAGAGATATGCTTCATAATATTTTGAACTGTGTCAACAAGGAACAGGTTGTCAACTCCCTGCATTACACAGGCAAGCCTTTCAAGACCCATACCTGTATCTATGTTAGGGTGGTCAAGCGGTGTGTAATTGTTGTTACCATCATTTTCAAATTGAGTGAACACAAGGTTCCATACTTCCATATAACGGTCGCACTCACAGCCTACTTTGCAGTCCGGTTTACCGCAGCCGTGTTCTTCACCACGGTCATAGTAAATCTCAGAACAAGGCCCGCAAGGACCGCTGCCGTGTTCCCAGAAATTGTCGGCTTTACCCAAACGAACCATATGGCTCTCCTCTACACCGACTTCCTTTGTCCATATGTCAAAAGCCTCGTCATCATCTTGATATACAGATATAAACAACTTTTCCTTTGGAATTTCAAGAACCTCTGTAAAGAATTCCCATGCCCATGCAGTTGCTTCCCTCTTAAAATAGTCGCCAAAAGAAAAGTTGCCGAGCATTTCAAAATATGTTCCGTGACGGTCGGTAATGCCTACTTCTTCAATATCAGGTGTTCTTATACACTTCTGGCAGGTTGTGACACGGCTTTTCGGAGGCGTTACCTCACCTGTGAAGTATTTCTTCATAGGTGCCATACCGCTGTTTATAAGCAAAAGGCTGTTATCATCCTTTGGTATCAACGAAAACGAAGGCAGCCTGAGGCAACCCTTGCTCTCCATAAATGAAAGAAATTTTTCCCTTAATTCGTTAAGTCCTGTCCACTGCATTTTTCATTCTCCTTAAATTATGCTAAAAAAACTCCCACCCCATAAGGGGCAGGAGCATATTATCCTGTGGTACCACCCTTGTTGCAGTGCAGAACACTGCCGCTCGGAATCTTTAACGCAGAAATACGCCGTGCTTTATCACACAGGGCTCACGGGTAGCTGAGTAAACCATCGTAAAGCAGTCGCACCACATCTGCCCTCTCTGAGTACGAAAACTTCTACTCTCGTCCGTTCAATGCCATAATTTTGTATTTTATATAATTATATCGTTATATTATTAAAAAGTCAAGAACGCTTTTTGCGGATTACCGATGATGCAGGAATTTGTTTATCGGTTATCATTGTCAGTTTTTCCATTGCATGAGGTGCACTCTCTACACTTTCACCAAAGCGGTTTGTAAGACTAAGGCACTTAACCTCAAACGGAATCCCTGACGAAGGAAGTACATCAAGAACATCGCCTACATAAAACTTATTACGCTGAGTAATTTCGGCTGTTGTGCCGTTACTATCCTCACATACAGCAACAATATCATAGTGACGAATGTAACCTCCGTTAGAAGTCACCTGACCCGGCTCTTTGCCTAAGAAAAAGCCTGTGTTGTATTCCCTATGACTGATTTTTTCGAGTTCTTCTTTTATCCACGGTTTAAGAATGTAATTTTCTTTTTCGGCAATATAATCATCTAGTGCATGGCGGTATGCGTTGGTTGTTACCGCACAATAATAGGCACTTTTTGCTCTGCCCTCAATTTTAAAAGACGAAATTCCACACTCCACAAGCTGAGGAATGTAATCAATCATACACATATCACGGCTGTTATAGAGGTATGTGCCGTGGTTGGTTTCTTCAACAGGGAAAAACTGCCCCTCACGGTTAGGCTCATATAGGTGATATTTCCACCTGCAAGGCTGAGCACAGTCGCCACGGTTTGCGTCCCTACCCGTCATATAACTGCTTATCAAACATCTTCCCGAGAATGAAACACACATTGCACCATGAACAAAACACTCAATTTCAAGTTCTCCGGGGATTTTTGCCCTGATTTCAGCTATGTCATCAAAAGTCATTTCTCTTGCAAGAACGACCCTTGAAGCACCCATATTATACCATGCGTTTGCGGAATCAGAATTGACTATCCCTGCCTGTGTAGAAATGTGTCTTTCAACCTTAGGTGCATACTTTTTTGCAAGTTCAAACACGCCCAAATCGGCAATAATAAAGGCATCAACACCAATTTCCTGAGCGTATGACAAAAAATCCGGCAAAACCGCCATTTCGTTGTTTCTCGGCAAGGTGTTTATTGTTATATACAGCTTACTTCCATAAGAATTTGCAAGTTTAACTGCCTGTTTCAGTTCGGCATCATCAAAGTTTTTTGAAGCGGTACGCATACCAAATTGCTTACCTGCAAGGTAAACTGCGTCAGCTCCGAATTTTAATGAGTTATTTATACACTCCATATCCCCGGCAGGAGATAGGATTTCAGGTCTTTGCATTATCATAATACTCCCGCCAACGACATATTGTACTGATGCTCGTCAAAGCTTGAGGCGTAGTAAGCCTCACCTGTTTCCGAATTATGACAGAAGTAGTAGTAGTCAGTCTTTTTAGGGTTAATTGCTGCCTCTAAAGCTGCCTCTCCCGGATTACAGATAGGGCCAATCGGTAAACCAACAAAATTATAAGTATCATATGTGCTTTTGAAGTTTGAACCGCCCATAGACTTAGGTACAGACTTAGCATCTCTGTAAGGATAGTAGACTGTTGAATCAAGACTGAGTTTTGAATAGTCATAGGCATTGCCCGAATTAAGTCTGTTATATAAGATTGAACTTACATAGTACATATCCTTCTCGTCAGCTGCTTCGGCCTGAATTAACGAGGCGATTGTAAGAATCTGATCAAAAGAATATCCGGTATCTTCGGCTCTTTCTTGGATTGAAACTTTATCACTGTAACCGTCAGCTTTGGCAAGAGTGTTTACATTCTTTTCGGCAAAGTTGCTCAACATTCTGCTGACTGTCATTGAAGGGTCTTCATTTTCATAGAATGTGTATGTGTCAGGATAAAGGTAACCCTCAAGCTTATAGTACCTTCCGTTGTCATTTGCCTTGCCCAGTTTTTTGATAAAGTCATATTTTTTGTCAAACTCATCACTGTTACACATATCAAGGAAGTCATCTTTATTTGATGTTACGCCTTTGTCTGCAAGCAAATCGGCAATTTCAACAATACTCATACCCTCGGTAATCTGTACTGTAACAGTCTTTTCAACCTCATAAGGTTCTTCAAGATAACTTATAATAGCCTCATAGTCAAGGTTAGTCTTTATTGTAAAAGTACCTGCCTCAAAATGATCTTCAGCCTTGACAACATGGGCATAAAGTTTGAAAAACTCAGGGTCATTTATAACCCCACTGCTCTCAAGCTTATTAACAATATCTTCAAACTTGTCCTCTTTGGCTATTTTGATTTTAACCTGATTATCTTCAGGACGGGAAATAGCAAGCATATCATTTATACCTGTAAGAAGATATTTTGAAAGCACCACACCAGCCATAACTACCATGATCAACCAAATAAGGGTGAAAACACGCTTATTCTTTTTTGCTTTGCGTTTTTCTCGCTTTTTAGCTTCCTTTTTTTGACGCTTGTCAGCTTTCTGCATATTTTTTTGAAGCTCTCTCCTGGTTTTACCGCCGCTGAAAGAGTTCAGCTCTTGACTGTCTGTTATCGGCGGACTCGGTTTACGGTTATTATCCGTAGATTTTTTCCTCGGTTTTTCCGTATTGCTAAAATCTTTGTCAAGAACATTATCGTCAAGTTCAAGATGGAAGGACTCAACTTTTTTCTTTCTATCCTGCCTTAATTTCATTTCGTTGTCATTATATTCTCTGTTATTACTCATAATGCACCTTCAATCAGATGTTTCTGGTATATTTTTCAGTAATCAATATATCTATTTTACAGTCAGTTTCTTCAACCGGAATGTTAAACTTTACAAGGTTATGGTAGCAAAGTCCGATTTTTTTGCCGTTGTATGTACTTAAAAATCTATCATAGTAACCTTTGCCATAACCTATCCTGTCACCGTTAGGACTAAAACCCAACCCGGGTGCAATCAAGATGCTTGTCCGAAAATCCCGAACCTGTTTGCATTTTTTGGGGTCAGGCTCCATAATTCCGTAAGAACCTTTTACTAAGTCATTCAGATTTTTTACAAAGTAAAAATCAAGATTATCACCATTGCACCTTGGCAGTGCAACCCGCTTGTGATTTGCAATAGCCGCATAAATCAGCGGAATTGTGTTTATTTCGCTATCTGTTCCAAAATAGCACAGCAAAATTCTTGCATTGTAGTAATCCTTTGTCATAAGCAAACGACTGATAATTTCTGTATCAGCAGAGTGCTTTTTATTTTCCGGGATATTTGCACGAATCTCTTTAAGTGCTTTACGAAGTTGATTTTTCTCTTCGGTTATACTAAGCTCTGAGTTATTTTTTAATTCGGACATTGCATAGAACCGTACACTTTCCGGGCAGTTTCTTCATCAGTCAGATTTTCAAGTAAAAGCTTACCGAACTGCAATGCTGCACCGGCACCCTTACCTGTTACTATGTTTTTATCCTGTGTCACAAAGTCGCCTGTGTACTCTGCACCTACAAGCTCTTTTTCAAAACCCGGAAAACAGGTTGCCTTTTTACCATTTAAAAAGCCGTTGTGACCCAAAATTGACGGTGCGGCACAAATTGCACCGATGAGAAGGTTATTTTTGTAAGCATATTCAAGTGCATGGTGAACCACGATTGAATCCTCCAGGTTTGTTGTGCCCGGCATACCTCCGGGTAAAATTACAGCCTCAACATCATCAAGGCGAACTTCGTTTTCCTCTATATCGGCAGTAATCTGTACTCCGTGACTGCCTGTAACTGTTTTGCCGCCAACACCAACGGTTGTTACCTTAACACCGCCCCTGCGAAGAATATCTAAAGGTGCCATTGCCTCAACTTCTTCTGTTCCGTTAGCAATAAATAAATATACCATAGTTATCTCCTTTACTGATTGCGAAGCCCAATGTAAGCCTCAGACAATTTATAATCCGATAAATATTTTAACATTCCGTCATTTAAAATCTGCTCGTTTTCAAAAATTTTATATGATGTAGGATAATTAAAATTAAAAGTCGCCGCATTTGTATTCTCAAGCAGTTCGCCAAGAAGTGCGTACAAATCACCTTCATCTGCTGTAAGTTCAGAAATTGTACACTCACCGTATTTATCCTCTTTGACGATTGCGTAACCAGCTCCGCTGCAAACTGTGTAACCGCCGTAATGCCGTGTTGCAGCAACAGAATATTTTATGTACTCTATAGGAAATTTCAGTGAATTTTGCAAAAGCACTTTATTTCTGAGTTCATAAATACCATTTACACTCATTGAAACGCAGAATCCGCCGTACTCGGCAACACGCATAAGCTCATCTCTTGAAACTGCGGCAAATTTTCTTTTGCACAATTTTGCGTAACCGAGCTTTTCATAATAATGTTCAAAGCGTTCGTTTGCCGTAAACAGAAAAGAAATTTTATCTCCCCTATCACTTGCGTCTTCAAGACTGAAATCTATAAGGTTTTTCATTATTCCCTTGCAACGGTAATCGTTCAGCGTAGCTGCACCAAAAAGGTAGTGGCACTGCTGTCCGTCAACTGTACACGGTATTTGATATACGCAGGCTACGGGTTTTGAACCGTCGCAGGCCACATAAACCCTTGTTATTTTTTGAATGTTCTTCCAAAATGTTCTGAAACCCTTTGCTGTGTCATTAAAACAATCAATCCAAATTTTTTTAAGGGCTGAAACATCTTTAAATTCTCCGTACCGATAATCTATTTTACTCATTCATCCACCAAAATGTCAGTAATTTATAAATTTCGTCAGAAATTGCTTCTATTGTTTTGGGTTCTCCTGCCTCGGCACAGGATATTGTTTTCCATCCGAGTTTATTTGCACAATAGTTTGCGGAGGTACGGCATCTTTCGAGAAAATCCCTGTTTTTTTCGTGCAAATCTTTCTTATCTTCGTTGCCGTTGTAGCGTTTTGACAAAAGATTTTGACTAACCTCAGTAGGCATATCAAGATAAACTACAACATCGGCACGGGGTACACCGAGCCGGTTATGTTCAAAATCATCAATCCAAAACAAAAATTCGTCATATTTTTCTTTTGGCAGTTTACTGATATGGTACAATGGATTAGATGTGCTGTAACGGTCGCAAATAAATATTGTGCCGTTATCATAATCATTCTTCCAGTCACTCAAAAAAGAAGCAACACGGTCAACTGCATAGAAAGCCGAGCAGGCATAAGGGTTGACATCGTCAGGATTGTCACCCAATTCACCGCCGAGGTACATTCTGACTAATGCGGAACTGTCGCTGTCATAACGAGGGAAAGTCAGTTTTTTTACCTTTTTACCCTCTGCAAGCAGTCTTTGGTAGAGCAATTCAGCCTGAGTTGCCTTACCGCTGCCGTCAAGCCCTTCGATAACAATGATTTTACCTGCCATATTTTTCTCTCATTTCTTTCATTTTTCCGCAGCTCATCTTACCTTCAGGACAAGGTCCAAACAAACAGGACGGTCCGCAGTTTTTGAACAAAGTAGGTGCAACCTTGATACAAAGCAAAAGCATTTGCTCGGCAACCTCACGGATTTCCCATTGTGCACGGTTGCAACAGCGATGTGCAAAAAAGTTATACAAGCTCCTCGCATTGAAAGTACATACAATCTTTGTTGTGCAGGCATTTGGCAGGACAAACCTGGCATCTTCGTTTGCCTTTTTAATAAAAGTGTTTAACTTAGCTTTATTCTCTGCCTTGAAATTATTGATAATCTCATCGTTGCTGCCCTGCAAATTTTCATTTTTAAACTGTTTTATATACTTAACAACAAGGGCGTCACGGATTTTCCCGTAAGCCTCAGACTGCAGATCGATTACTTTTTTATATTCCTCATACGCTTCGGAGCAATCAGCAATTTCGGGAGGCGTAACAAATTCAAACTTTGAACCGTCAACATAACGCTGTGACTGCTGACTGTAAGAAGCGATTCTGTGGCGAACAAGCTGGTGTGAACAAGCACGGGATATACCTTCTATCCCAAAAGTAAATGATGCGTGTTCCACCGGGCTGCCATGACCGAGGTCACTTAGCATATTTAAAAATGAGGTGGTTTTATCCTCGGTAAGACCTTCCCTCAAGCTATCAATATCAGATGGCGAGTAGCACAGCTTTGCTGCCATTGCCACCGTTTGTTCTGGCATAGGCGTGTGTGCCAGCAGTGTTACCTTAACTGCCATATTTGCTACCTCCAAAACATACTTACACATTTTAAGGTATTATATCATAAATATTTCAATATGTAAAGCAAAAGAAAGGCTGTATCAAATTAAAATTTGACACAACCTCTCTAAAGTTAATATGAAACAACACTTTAAAATAAGTACATTATATAATTACTTTTTAGATGTTTTAACAACTGCATTGTAACTGCCGTATATCCAACATCCGTTGACATCTTTTATTGTAAGTGTAAGAGCCATTTCTTTACTGCCTTCTGAAACCTCACTGTTTGTAAGGTCAACAACTGCAGAAATATTAGAGTTTGACAGTTTTTTAAGCTGAGATTCAATTCCGTAAACCGTGACTTCCAATGATGAAGTTGTAACTTCGCCGTCATAAGCCTCATCAAGCCCCTCTATATCAAAGTCAGAAATTGTCAAGGTCTTTTTCTTCATCGCACTTAAATCCATATTAACTTCTACGGTGTTGATGGAATTAATATCAATGCAATTGTCAGGGAATTCAAGATTTTGCGTAAGTTTGTACTTTTTGTTTTGCAGAGTACTGAAATCTACCGCATCTGTATTGATTAATTTAACATTGGCAATATCTGCCGATTCACCTGCAACAGAAACCTTCGACGGAGAGATAGAATAATAATTTGACAGCTCTATACCTGTAGGTGCTCCCTGCGTCACAATATTAACCCCTACATTTTTCATCTGGAGTACTTTTATTGTGGCAGTAACCTTTGACGGAGTTATAGTAACTGCATCGCTCGTATTGATAACTTCTCCAAACGAATCCAGCAATTTAACTTTATACTCTTTTTTGACTGTTTCGGTAAGTTTGTTTTTTACTGTACCGCTGACAACTACGCTGTCAATCTGCTTTATCTCACTTTCCGGTCCTGAAATAGTGACCTCGTCATCACTAAGGAACACATTTCCATAGTAATAATCGGGAATTGTATAATTAATGTTATTCGTAATCTTTTTTGTAATCTCTCTTGTTCTGTCAAGTTTGATATAAATTGCACTTGGTGAAACGGAGTTGATTGTATAGTTGGAAATTCCGCCTGTTTTTTTAGCAACAAGGGAAAGCGTGTATGAACCTGCCGATGTAAGTGAATCGGTTTGTTCGGGTACAATCTGAATATCGTCCTTATCAAGCCTGCCGATTATCGAACGGTTACCTGTTACTGTTACGGAACCGACAAGGTCATCAGAGTTAAAAATTTCAAGACCTAAATCCTGTGCCTCATCCGGCAAAGTTATTGAAATAGGTATATCATTAACAACATAGCTGGTTTCTCCGTAGTCGCTCATATTAATATTCATCCAAATATTCAGAGAAACTACAACGGAAAGAATCACAAGAAAAATTTTATTTGAAAATAGCCTTGACAAAAAGCCAACACTGTGTTTATTTTTTTTCATCGTTTTTGCTCTCCTTTTCCGCAGAGAAAAAACCAAAAAATTTCTTCTTCTCCTTATTTGGCATAAGCCGGCGTTCAAGTTCCTCACGCAGAGTATCTCGGTCGTAATTTGTGGTAAGAGTACCGTTTTGGGCAATAGAAATTGCACCTGTTTCTTCCGAAACAACTACCACAGTTGCATCGGAAACTTCACTTATACCAATGGACGCACGGTGCCTTGTACCAAGCTTCATATCAACATCTTCATTCCTTGAAGTAAGCGGAAGAATACAGCCTGCGGACTTTATCCTGCCGTTGCTTATAATTACCGCCCCGTCGTGAAGCGGTGCTTTATTGAAGAATAAATTGCCGAGAATTGCCGTTGAAGTGTCTGCGTTAATTTCAACGCCTGTGTTGGCAATGTCAGAAAGTTTGGTTTTGTTCTCAAAAACAATGAGTGCACCTACTTTTTCACGACTGAAAATAACAGCTGAATCAACAACATCATCAATCGCCTTACGCTGTGTTGTGAGCAACTCGTCCCTTATATTACGGTTAAAAACCTTAAGGTTTTTTATATTTTTTCTGCCCAGCTGTTCAAGTGCATTGCGGATTTCGGGCTGAAAAATAACCACAATGAGTATAACACCGAACTCAAACATAAGTCTGAGCAGGTTTTCCAGCATGAGCATATCCAAAAGGGTTGCAGCAAGATACGCAACAAGCAGAATCACTATACCCTTTACAAGCTGTTCCGCCCTTGTATCCCTAACCAACTTAAAAAGGCTGTAGACAATAAACGCAATTACAGCTATATCTATAAAGTCAACAAATCTAAAGGTATTTAACGTATTCAGCACGTTTTTGAAATATTCTGCGAAATTCACTGCAACCCAACCTTTCTTTTGTTCCTGTATATTTATGATATTTTGTTCTTTTATTTTATCACATAATTTAACGCTTAGCAAGTAATTTAGGCGAGATGTTTTTAATTACATATATAAGCCTGTCAATTTCAAACCTGGTACTAAAAATTGACGGCACTACCCTTACTGTTCCGCTGTCGATTGTGTTCATAAATTTATGGGCAAACGGCGAGCAATGCAGACCGCCACGCACACATATTCCGTTATTATTTAGGACTCTTACAACCTCTTCGGAATGGATTTCGTCAATATTGAAAGACAACACAGGAGCAGTTTTTTTAAACTCAAAGTTTTTATTATAGAGCTTGACAAAAGGCAGCTTACCGAGTTCATTATAAAGATGTTTTGCAAGGAAAAACTCGTGTTTATAGATATTCATTGTACCTCTTTTGCGTACAAAATCCACACCTGCACGAAGCCCTGCAATACCGTTAAGATTTTGTGTTCCGCTTTCAAAGCGTTCAGGAGGTTCATCGGGCTGCTGAGTATTAATTGAGTCTGTTCCTGTTCCTCCGAATAAAAGTGGTTTAAGCTCGGCATTGTTTATCAATAAAATTCCTGTTCCCATAGGTCCGTAAAGGCCTTTATGCCCAGATGTGCAGACAAAATCAAAGTCGCTGTTCTGCATATCTATTGGGAATACTCCTGCCGACTGAGCTGCATCTATACATATTTTTATCCCGTAAAAATGGCACAAAGCACATATTCTTTCTATCGGGAATTTAAAACCAAAAACATTTGAAGCGTGCATACATACACATAACTTTGTTTCAGGTTTGATTGCAGAACGAACATTGTCTATTATTTCATCAGGATCATCTGAATAATCAAAGACAGAGTAGCTTACACCTTTATTTTTAAGATATTCCAGCGGTCTGACTACCGAATTATGCTCAAGAGATGAAATCACAACATGGTCGCCTTTTTTTAACATTCCAAAAATCACTGTATTAAGTGCCATTGTGCAGTTTAGCGTAAAAATTACATTGTCCTCTGAATTTGCATTAAAAAGTTTTTTTATTGATTTTCGACATTCATAAATTTCTGTGGCAGCCATAAGCGAAAGCCTGTGACCGCTGCGTCCGGGATTTGCACTGTACTTGTTGAAAGATTCGTTTACCTTCAGTTTTACCGACTGAGGCTTCGGAAAGGTTGTTGCACCGTTATCCAGATATATCATAAACGCCTTGGCAAAATGCCGAGTATCCTTATATTATTTTGCCGAAGTATATACTGGGCGGTGTCGATATTTCCGAAAACCAAAAGGCTGTAACCACAGGATTTTACTATATTATTCCTGGGTGTTCTTTCAACTGAACTTGGTATATTATTACGGTCAAGAAGCTCCTTTCCCCTCAGGGCTCTTGACACAGAAGTTACTAAGATATAATTGCTCATAAAATCACCCCATAGTATTACATACTATGAGGTTAAAATTTAAAGGTTCTAATTATAAGTTTATCAGCCGTTCATTATTCAGCCAAAAGGTCTGACATATCGTACATACCCGACTGTTTGTTTTTCATAAATACTGCTGCATTGATGGATCCGACCGCAAACACCTCTTTTGAGTGTGCCTCGTGCTTTATTGAAATAACCTCGTCGTGGCCTGCAAAGATCACCTCGTGTTCGCCGACAATTGTGCCGCCGCGAATTGAGTGAATACCGATTTCGTTTTTATCTCTCTTTTTGCGGTAAGCGTGCCTGTCATATACATACTGTTTTTCGTTAGGAGCAACATCCGAAATTGCATCTGCAATCATCAGAGCTGTTCCGCTTGGTGCGTCAAGTTTTAAATTGTGGTGCTTTTCTATAACTTCAATATCAAAATTGTCGCCGTGGTTTGCAAATACCTTTGTAGCCAATTTGCAAAGTTCAACCATAAGATTTATGCCCAGCGACATATTTCCCGAATAGAAAATACCGACTTTTTCAGAAGCAGACTTTATTGCCTCAACCTGTTCTTCAGAATAACCTGTTGTGCATATTACAGCAGGAACAGAATTGGACGATGCATAATTAAGCAGGCTGTCAAGAACAGCAGGATTGCTGAAATCGATGATTGCATCATATTTTTCGGTTATATCATCAAACGACTTAAAAACCGTAAAATCATAGTCACCGCAATCAAAAGCGTCAACACCGCAGGCTACCTCAACATCGTTTCTTTCTGCTATTGATTTTACAATTGCGTGTCCCATTTTTCCGGAACATCCGCTTAAAACTACCTTTGTCATTATCTTTCCCCTTGATTTTAAATATCAGTATAAAATGGACTGCCAAAAATTTTAAATTTAAGACAGCCCACACTATTAATTACTTATACTTACCGATAAGGTCGTACTTTGCAAGACATTCCTTGAGGTCCTGATAAACTGATTGGTTCATCTGAACAAGCGGCAATCTGCATTCACCTGCATTAAAGCCGAGAAGGTTCATAGCAGTTTTAACCGGGATTGGGTTCACATCAGAGAACAGTGCTGACATAAGCTCAATGTAATGGAAGTTAAGCTCTGCTGCCTTTACAAAGTTATTGTCAAGACAATACTGAGTAATTTCGTGCATTTCTCTTGGACAAACATTTGCAAATACAGAAATTACGCCCTTACCGCCGAGTGACATAAACGGAACAGTCTGCTCATCGTTACCTGAATAAATAGCAAAATCATCACCGCACAGGCTTCTTGTCTGTGCTACAGCAGAAATATCTCCGTTAGCCTCTTTAGCGGCTACGATGTTCTTATGCTTTGAAAGCTCGGCATAAGTCTTAGGCTTAATGTTACAGCCTGTTCTTGACGGAACATTGTAGAGGATAACCGGAATGTCAACTTCGTCGGCAATTGTTGTAAAGTGCTTGATAAGACCTGCCTGTGAAGTCTTGTTATAATAAGGTGTAACTGAAAGAAGTGCGTCAACACCGTAAGACTGTGCCGACTTAGAAAGGTCAATTGCAGTGGCAGTATCATTGCTGCCTGCACCGCCGATTACAGGCACTCTTTTGTTGACCTTTTCGGCAGTGTAAGAAATAACCTTTTTGTGCTCTTCTACAGTGAGTGTTGCGGACTCGCCGGTTGTACCGCAGGTGATAATGGCATCTGTACCGTTTTCAATCTGAAAATCAATCAGTCTGCCGTACTCTTCATAGTTTACCGAACCGTCACTGTTCATAGGTGTTATAATGGCAACACCCGAACCGGTAAAAATTGGTGTATTCATTTTAAAAAACCTCCGTAAGGATTAATCCCCGATGTAACCCTCAGCACAGAGAAGCTCTGCCAAAAGAACCGCACCGCCGGCTGCACCACGCAGTGTGTTGTGGCTCATACATACAAACTTCAAATCATACTGTGAATCAGGTCTTAGTCTGCCAACTGAAACCGCCATGCCGTTCTCGAGAGTTCTTGCACTCTTAAGCTGTGGCTGGTCAGGCTCTGTGAAATAATGCAGGAACTGCTTAGGTGCACTCGGAAGCTCAAGTTCCTGAGCTCTGCCCTTATAGCTTTCCCATATTTTAATAATTTTTTCTTCTGAAGGAACTTCGCCCTCAAAAGACATAAACACCGCTGCGGTGTGTCCGTCAGAAACAGGCACTCTGAGGCACTGTGAAGTAATCTGAATATCATCAGTGTCAACAATAACATCGCCTTCAATGTGACCCCAAATTTTCAGAGGCTCTTTCTCAGACTTTTCTTCTTCACCGCCGATGTACGGAATGAGGTTATCTACCATCTCAGGCCATCTTTCAAAAGTCTTACCTGCACCGGAAATTGCCTGATATGTACAAGCAAGAACCTTGTTACAGCCAAACTCCTTAAGCGGATGGATTGCAGGCACATAACACTGGAGTGAACAATTTGATTTAACTGCTACAAAGCCCTTCTTTGTGCCGAGCCTTTTCCTCTGGGAAGGAATAATATTGATATGGTCTGCGTTGATCTCAGGTATTACCATAGGAACATCAGGTGTGTGCCTGTGTGCTGAGTTATTGGAAACTACAGGACACTCAGCCTTTGCGTACTCTTCTTCAAGTGCTCTGATCTGATCTTTAGGCATATCAACTGCACAGAAAACAAAGTCAACCTTTTCTGCAACCTTCTGAACTTCGGCAGCGTCAAGGATAACCATATCTTTAAGCGACTCCGGGATAGGCTCGCTCAAAGCCCATCTGTTTTCTACACATTCTTTATATGTCTTGCCGGCACTGCGTTTACTTGCAGCAAGGGCTGTAACTGTAAACCATGGGTGATTTTCAAGCAAAGTTGCAAATCTTTGACCTACCATACCGGTAGCACCTATGATTCCAACATTATAGTTTTTCATTTTTCGTCCTCCATTTTTAAAAAAGTATGTTGCGTTTTTTCTCACTTTATTATATTATAGATTAGAAAACACAAATTGACCTATTCTCTTTGATATTTTATCATTTAATATCGTATATGTCAATTATTTTGCTACAATTATATGAAGGATTTTTGTATGAAAACAAGTGATTTTTATTATGACCTGCCTGAAGAGCTTATTGCACAAACACCTCTTGAACCGAGAGATTCTTCAAAAATGCTGGTTCTCGATCGTAAAAGCGGAAGTATAGAGCATAAAATCTTCCGAGATGTAATCGACTTTTTAAACCCGGGAGATACCTTGATTGTGAATGATTCAAGAGTGCTTCCTGCAAGAATTTACGGCACCAAAGTACCTACGGGAGCAAATGTTGAATTTTTGCTTCTCAAACAAGTGCGTGAAAAAACCTGGGAAACCCTTGTAAAACCCGGACGAAAGGCAAAACCCGGTGATAAATTCAGTTTTGGCAACGGAATTATGCAAGGCGAGGTTATTGAAATACTTCAGGACGGCAACCGAATTGTACAATTCAGCTGTGAAAATAATTTTTATGAAACCCTGGACAAAATCGGACAAATGCCGCTGCCGCCGTACATTCACGAAAAGCTTAAAGACCGTGAGCGTTATCAAACTGTCTACAGCAACGAGTTAGGCTCTGCCGCAGCACCCACCGCAGGGCTTCACTTTACCAATGAACTGCTTGAAAAAATAAAGTCAAAAGGTGTCAACATAGGCTATGTTACCTTACATGTAGGGCTGGGAACCTTCCGCCCTGTTAAGGTTGACGATGTGACAAACCACAAAATGCACAGCGAGCATTTTGAAGTACCGAATGAAACCGCGGAGCTGATTGAACGCACAAAACAAAACGGCAAGCGTGTTATTGCTGTAGGCACAACCTCGTGCAGAACTTTGGAAAGCGTCGCTAAAGAGCACGGCAAGGTGATTGCTTGTGACGGCTGGACGGATATTTTTATCTATCCGGGGTTTGAGTTTAAAGTACTTGACGGACTTATTACAAACTTTCATCTGCCTGAAAGCACGCTGATTATGCTTGTTTCAGCATTTGCAGATTATGATAAAATTATGAATGCGTACAAAACCGCCGTTAAAGAAAAATATAGATTTTTCTCCTTTGGTGACAGTATGCTTATAAAGTAGGTAAATTATGTATAAAATTATTAAAAAAGAAAAAAACGCAAGGCTCGGTGAATTTTCAACTCCACACGGAACTTTTAAAACACCGTGCTTTATGAATGTTGCCACTGCTGCCGCAATAAAGGGAGGGCTTTCATCACTGGACCTCAAAGACATTGACTGTCAGGTTATGTTGTGCAACACATATCATTTGCATGTCAGGACAGGCGATAAAATCATAAGAGAGTTGGGAGGATTGCACCCGCTGACAAAATGGAACGGACCTATACTAACCGATTCAGGCGGATTTCAGGTGTTTTCGCTTGCAAAACTGAGAAACATCAAAGAAGAAGGTGTTTACTTTTCTTCTCACATTGACGGCAGAAAAATCTTTATGGGACCTGAGGAATCCATGCAGATTCAGTCAAACTTAGGCTCAACAATCGCAATGGCTTTTGATGAATGTATTGAAAATCCGTCACCTTATGATTATGTTGAACAATCAATAAACCGCACAACAAGGTGGTTGGAACGCTGTAAAATAGAAATGGACAGGCTAAACTCACTGCCGAACACTCTCAACAAAAAACAGTTGCTTTTTGGCATAAATCAAGGTTCAACCTATGAGGATTTGCGAATCAAACATATGAAAGACATAGCCTCACTCGACCTTGACGGCTACGCAATAGGCGGTCTTGCCGTGGGAGAAACTGCCGACGAAATGTACAAAATTATTGAAACAATCGAACCGTATATGCCCGAAAATAAAATTCGTTATCTTATGGGAGTGGGTACTCCCGTCAATATTCTTGAAGCAGTAAGTCGTGGTGTAGACCTCTTTGACTGTGTTATGCCAAGCCGAAACGCACGCCACGGACATCTGTTCACAAAATCGGGGATAATTAATATTAACAACTTAAAATATCAAAAAGACTTGCGTCCTATTGATGAACAATGCAGTTGCCCGGCATGCAAAAGTTTTTCAAGAGCGTACCTGCGGCATCTAAAAAAAGCCGACGAAATGCTGTATATGCGACTTGCAGTTATGCACAACCTCTATTTCTACAACAACTTAATGAGCGAAATACGAACATCGCTTGAAAATAACGAGTTTAAGCAATATTACGATAATCACATAGAAATACTGGGAACCAGAATTTAAGAAACCGCTGATTAATTTCTTAGCCTTGCCATTCTGACTAAATCAGCATTGCTTAGTTTATTGTCGGAATTTGTATCCGCCGAAAGTTTTTCGCTGTTATTTAATTTAACATTACCAAGAAGATAATCCGTAAATTTTTGAGTATCTTTAGTATTGACCTTACCGTCGGAATTAACATCACCATTGACAATAATCGTATATTTTATGCTACTGTTACCTGCGGTAAAGTTTACTTTCATACCTGTTTTGACATATCCCTGTGTTCTCGTAACTCCGTTCTCTGAAAATGAAATTTCATATCCATAAAAATTCAGAGTGTTTTTAAAAACTGTTATGGAAGTTGAACCGCTGACATTGTTGATATAGCCGTCGCTTAGTTTATAGGTCGGTGATGAAATTTTGGTAGAATTCCCACCGGAGTTTTCTGTTGTAGATAATGTATTTTCAGTGTCAATGCCATAATCATCTGTATTCTTTTGAGAGGCATTATCAGAGTAAATTATTTTGCTGAAGTCGCTTATTTTAATCACATTAATTTGCTGTTTTGTCACTGCATACACCGTTGAATTTCCTGCATAAATACCAACTATTACATCGTTTACATAATATTCTTTTGTAGGCTTATTTTTACCGATTGGAGTAAGTGATATGTTCTTGCCTGAAGCAGTCAAAGCATATTTTCCGCAAACAGCTACCAACGAACTTTTAGACGAAAAAATCTTTTTACAGTTGTTCTTTAAATCATAAATATTACCGCTTTTAGTTATGTATTGTGAGTTAAGCATGGTTAAAGGATAACCCCAGTGTTCCGATGAAACCGTTTTTAACTTAGTTCCAATAAAACTATAGCACTCTCTGCCCGTTACTATCAGCAAATCACTGCCGTTATATGTAACAAGCTGAGCTATGTAATCAGGAAGTTTATATCGGTTGATTAACTTGCCGTCAGAAGAAAATTTTAATAACTCATACTTATTGGTTTCATTTACAGTGTAAAAATTGCCCTTATTATCAGGAACAAATAGAAATTTATTATTGTTTTTAAAATCTGCAAATTTATAATTACGAGAAGATTTTTTGCTATAATTGTACGAAGCTGCCGTCATAAACTTTTCTTTATTTCTTAAAAGAAAATAAAATTCACCGTTTACATAGTTACAATTAATTACCTCGCTATCAAATTTAAGAGTACGGATTTCGACCCCTATTTTGTTTATTAAAACATTCGTACCGCTTGTTGAAACATAATAGGCATAGTTATTATCGTTGAAAAAATAATGTTTATCGTTATTATAGTAATGGTAAGTTACGGTATGTGACGAATCTTCGGAATTGGCAGTAAAATTGAATAAAGCTGCAAATGCCGAACAACAAAAAACGGCGACAATAAGCAACAGGGATACAACCTTGTTCATATTATCACCACCAAACATATAATGTTGTAATTATATATTATTCCGCCAACAAATACAACTTTTCGTTAAATATAGCCACAATTACAAAAAGCACCGAAGATACCGTTAAAGTTTCTTCGGTGCAAATTTTATATAAATTATTTTTCAGCAGGTGAATCTTCACTACCTTCTTTTTTCTTTCTTCCAAAGAAGCTCTTCTTTTCCTGCTTTTCTGTCTTTTCAGTGTCCTTATCGTTGTTAACTGTTGAAATTGCCCAACGCTTAAAAACAATCTTTGTTTTTTCCGAACCGCTTTCAAGAACTATCTCATCATCTTCTTCTCTGATTGCAACAACTTTACCGACAATTCCGCCGATAGTTGTTATTTCATCACCAATCTCAAGGCTGTTTCTCAGCTCTTCCTCCTGCTTTGTTCTCTTGGACTTTGGTCTGATAAGGATAAAATAAATACCCACAAAAATCAGAGCATAGATAATAATGAGTGTCCACATATTACCGCCCTGGCCGCTTGAACTTGCTGCGTCAAGTAAAATAGTATTCATAACAATTCTCCATTCCGTATTTTTTAGGCAGTGACCTAATTATCACTTCTAATCATTATACCAGTTATTGACAATTCTTTCAAGTATATTTTTTAAATTAGCTGATTCTATTTAAAAACTTCGTGAAATATGGCGGTAAATCTGAGTTAAATTCAATATATTCGCCTGTCCTTGGGTGGATAAACCCTATTACTTTTGCGTGCAAGCATTGTCCGTTGAGGGATTTTATGACTTTTTTCGGTCCATATACATCGTCACCTGCTACCGGGTGACCAATGTGTGCCATATGAACCCTTATCTGATGCGTGCGACCTGTTTCAAGAATACACCTTATATGAGTGAAACTGTTTGCAGAAGTGTTAAAAGAACTAATCACTTCATAGTGAGTTACAGCATTCTTGGAATTTTCATAAGTTACGCACATCTTTTTTCTGTCAATTTTATTGCGTCCTATAGGTGCATCCACCGTGCCGTTTTCTTTAACATTGCCGTAGACAACCGCCTGATATTCCCTTTTAAAGCTATGTTCCTTGATTTGTAACGCAAGATGATTATGTGCTTTATCATTCTTCGCAACAATCAAAAGTCCGCTGGTGTTTTTATCAATTCGATGTACTATTCCCGGGCGTAAAACTCCGTTAATACCCGAAAGGCTGTCCTTACAATGGTACAAAAGGGCGTTTACCAATGTACCCGAGTAATTTCCCGGTGCAGGATGAACAACCATTCCTTTGGGTTTATTTACCACCAGCAAATCATCGTCCTCATATACAATATCAAGCGGAATATTTTCAGGCTCAACATCATATTCCACAGGGTCAGGAACGGTGAAGGTTATATTATCGTTTTCTTTCAATTTATATTTTTTATTAACCGGCTTTCCGTTCACCGTTGCCCCGCCATTTTCAATTATATTTGCAATTGAAGAACGGGAAATTTCATTAATATTCTTTGAAAGAAATTTGTCAATTCTACTGCCAACAAATTCAGAAGTAGCTTTAAATTCAAAGCTTTGCATTATTGACATCCTTTTTGAAAGTATCTGTAAAGAAAATAAGATATACAACCATCAATACAGTGCCAATGGTTATGCAATAATCAGCAAAATTACATACAGGGCTAAAAAAAGAAAGCCTTAAGTAATCAATAACATAACCATACAAAACCCTATCAATCAGGTTACCGATTCCTCCACCTATTATCAACGCAGCCGAAATATTGAACAGTTTCGATTTTATCCTTTTAAATATCATAATGTATATCAAAACGCAGATTATCAATGCGGTTAATACAACAAAAACCCAACGCATATCCTTGAACATTCCAAAGGCTACTCCCCTGTTTTCTACATAAATAAGGTCAAGCAAATGGGGTATGGCTGTTACCGTACCTGCTTCAGGCAGCGAACCTGCTACAAAGTACTTTATTACCTGGTCGATTACAACAACAGCAGCTGCAATTATAAGGGATAAAGCAATCAAAAATTACACATCCTTAAAGAAAACGGTGTACAAAGAGTACACCGTTTTATAATTTATTTTAAAACATCGGCACATCTTGCACAAAGTGTAGGATGCTCACTGTTCTGACCAACAGTTGTTGAATGTTCCCAACATCTCTCACATTTTTCACCTTCGGCAAGGTCAATTTCAACAGTTAACTCATCGTTGCCGTTATCCTTGACATCTACACCCGAAACAATAAATGCGTCTTTAAGCTCATCCTCAACAGACTTGACAAAGTTAAGTGACTCACCACCACAGCTGAGGATAACCTTTGCGTCTAGTGACTTTCGGATTTTCTTAGCTTTAACAGCATCCTCCAGAGCCTTTTTAACTTCATCTCTAAGATTGTGGATTTTATCCCACTTTTCCATAAAGTTTGACTCAACTTCAACAGGGATTTCACTCGGAATATCATTGAAAAGTACACACTCGGCATCTGCATCCTTGGTGTGAGGCATATACTTCCAAATCTCGTCCGATGTATAGGCAAGGATTGGACTGATAAGCCTTGTGAGCGAATCAAGGATAATATAAATAGCCGTCTGTGCTGCTCTTCTTGATTTACCGTCCGACTTCTCTGTATAAAGTCTGTCCTTTAGAACATCGAGGTAGAAGTTAGACATATCAATTACACAGAAGTTTCTTACCGAATGGTAAACCTGATGGAACTCGTATTTGTCATAAGATGTTTTTGCCTTTGCAATAAGCTCGTTTAACTTAACAAGTGCCCATTTATCTATTGGATAAAGCTCGTCAACTGCTACTGCATCTTCGTCAGGATTAAAGTCATAAAGATTACCCAGAATATATCTTGCAGTGTTTCTGATTTTTCTATAGGATTCCGAAAGCTGTTTTAGAATTTCTTTGGAAATTCTGATGTCTGCATGGTAATCTGATGAAGCAACCCAAAGTCTGAGAACATCGGCACCGTACTGATTGACAATTTCCTCAGGTTCAATACCGTTGCCGAGGGATTTACTCATTTTTCTGCCCTCGCCGTCAACAACCCAACCGTGTGTCAGGATTGCTTTGTAAGGTGCTGTACCCTCGGTTGCTACAGAAGTAAGCAATGAACTCTGGAACCAACCTCTGTACTGATCGGCACCCTCAAGATAGAGATCTGCCGGCCATTTAAGATAATCACGCTGTTTAAGAACGGCTGCATGGGATGATCCACTGTCAAACCAAACATCCATAATGTCCTTTTCTTTTTCAAAGTGTGTACCACCACACTTATGACACTTGGTACCCTCAGGGAGAATTTCTTCTGCTGACTTAATAAACCATGCGTCACTGCCCTGTTCTTTGAACAGCTCTGACACAGCGGACATTGCCTCTTTTTCAATTAAAGGCTCATTACAGTCATTACAGTAGAAGATAGGTATTGGCACGCCCCATTTTCTCTGACGTGAAATACACCAGTCTTTTCTTTCTCTAACCATATTAGTGATACGGTCTTTGCCCCAAGCAGGAATCCACTCAACTGTATTGATAGCATCAACAGCTTTATCCTTAAAGTCATCAACTGAACAGAACCACTGATCGGTTGCACGGAAAAGCACCGGATGCTTACATCTCCAACAGTGTGGATACTGGTGAATAAGCTTTTTAATTGCAAAAAGTCTGCCTGTTTCTTCAAGGTGAAGAGCAATAGGCTTATTTGCATCATCTGTTGAAAGTCCGGCAAATTGACCGGCTTCTTCTGTAAGAACTCCGTCGGCATTTACAGGAACGATAATTGGAATTTCAGGATAATTTCTGCATACATCATAGTCCTCGATACCGTGACCGGGTGCTGTGTGAACACAACCGGTACCGCTTTCAAGTGTTACATGGTCACCTACGATTACAAGTGACTCTCTGTCAAGGAAAGGATGTGCAGTCTTCATATATTCTAGGTCGCTGCCGCTGAAAGTTGCAACCACCTCATAATTTTCTATTTCTGCGGCTTCCAACGCTGATTTATACAACTCTTCAGCCATAACATAATACTCGTCATTTGCCTTGATGACAGAATAAATAAATGATGGGCCAACACAGATTGCGACATTGGCAGGAAGAGTCCAGGTTGTTGTTGTCCAAATTACAAAGTTGACCTTTTCAGGGTCAATACCAATTGCTGAGAATTTGCCTTTATCATCTGTAACCTTAAACTTTACATAAATTGAGTGACAAGGGTCTTCCTCATACTCAATTTCTGCTTCAGCAAGAGCAGTTTTACAATCAGAACACCAATAAACAGGCTTAAGACCCTTATAGATATAACCCTTGCAGGCCATTTCTGAGAAAATCTCAATCTGTTTTGCTTCAAAATCATGTGTGAGTGTGATATAAGGATTGTCCCACTCGGCTATTACGCCCAATCTTTTGAACTGATTACGCTGGTCATCAAGATAACCGAGTGTAAAATCACGGCACATACTTCTAAGCTCAGTATCGGAAATTGTTGTCGAATTACCTACACCTGCTTTTGCCCTTGCCTTAAGCTCGGTTGGCAGTCCGTGGGTATCCCAACCCGGCACATAAGGTGCTTTGAATCCGGACATATTTTTGTATCTGACAATAAAATCCTTCAGCACTTTGTTAAGTGAAGTACCAAGATGTACATTGCCGTTTGCATAAGGAGGGCCATCGTGAAGCACGAAAAGCGGTTTGCCTTCATTTTTCTCCATCAGCTTATCATAAATTCTGCTCTCCTCCCAATTTTTGAGTGTAACAGGCTCGCTCTTAGGCAAACCAGCTCTCATAGGAAAATCGGTTTTTGGGAGGTTGAGAGTTTTATTATAATCTTGTGACATAGTCAAATTCTCTCCATTTATATAAAAAATTATTCATCAACATCATAATTGCTGCCGAACTTGAGTACACCGAACTTTCTTGTATGTTCACCTACAGCTGCACTCAAATCATCCTCGGAAGCTTCAACCGCTACTGGAGCCTCGATTTTTACAGGCTCTGCAGGCTTTTCTTCCTCAGATTTTACTGCAAAAGGTTCTGCAGGCTGTGCTACTACTGCTTTTAAGTCTGTTGCCTTTGGTGTAGGGAACTCCTTATCAAGTCTTGCTTTTAACTCAGCAACATTTTTCTCGGCAGGGAGGGCTGAAACCAAATCAATGCAATCCTTCATTTTTGCAAAAATTTCTGCACGCATTTCTGCAGCAAGATTATGGAGTGCACTTAAATCTTCTTTCTCTTTAGCTATCTCATTCTGTATATTTACCTGAATCTGCTTTGACTGTTCTTCGGCATTTTTAATGATAACCTCTGATTTTTCGTTTGCCTCTTTAAGGGTTGTGTCGGCTACCTTTTGTGCTGAAAGAAGAGCATTTCTTACTGTTTCTTCATCTGAACGATATTGTTCAATTCTTGTTGCAAGTATGTCCATTTTATGAACAAGCTCAGCTTTTTCGCCGTTCATCTGTTCAAATGTTTCAACTACCTCATCAATAAAAGCATCAACATCCTCTGCTCTATAGTAAGATGAACCTCTGCCTGTTCTAAATTTAACTTCTTTAATTTCATCAATTGTCAACATTATGCAGCACTCCTTATATAAATTGTTTAACTCTAATTTTAATGCGACCTTTTTTGGTCAATGTGCCGATTTCGGACAAAATAAATTTACCGTATTTCCTTATTGAAAATGTATCGCCTGCTTCAACTTTTGCACTGACATTATCGGTTTGAATCTGATTTTTAAAAACCACACCCGACAAAATCAAGACACGGGTTTTCTCTCTGCTTAATCCGGTAATGGCTGCCACGATATTGTCAAGACGCAATGACGACACTGTATAATCAACCTCTTTGAACTTTAGCGAATAGGTAAAACCTGACAAATCAGCCTTCTTAGATTTTACACCAACTCTTGCCACCTTGTCAACCCGTGATATGATATAATCGCAATGATTTGAAAGAACAAACACATATGTCTTACCCTGCTGACAGATAATATCACCAATTACAGCTCTTTCAAGTCCGGTTGATAATATTGTGCCTAGGAACTGACTGTGATTAAGTACATCCTGCCTGCGGTAGGTAAATTCAACAGGCGTTATCGGGAAGTCCTCATTTTCAGCAAAAAAACCAAGAACAGCACGTTGACTGCCGTTGTATCCGCCAAAAAATTTATAGTCGCTAATACCAAAATCTTTAAGGGCATTTAAGCAGACGGAAATTTCCTGCTCATTCAAAAATTTGCTGAAAACAGGTTTATTCCTCTCCAGAGCAAGGTAGTACAAATCGGAAATTCTCGAAATCAGCAGTCCATTGTTATCACCCGGGGTGTTCATTATTTAAAGAACATTCCGTTATTTTCAAGCTCCCCCAAAAGATCATCACCTGTTAAATCAACATTGGACGGCATAATAATAAATGTACTTTTGGCTATTCTCTTGAGTTTACCCTGCTTTGCGTATGCTACACCGCTGAGGAAATCTATAATTCTTTTTGACATTTCGTTGTTAGTATCCTCAAGGTTAAGAACAACTGTATTGTTCTTAATAAGCTCGTCAGCAATTTCACTTGTATCAGGGCCAAACCGTTCAGGCTTGAAGAGTACAACCTTAATTTTTGCATTGCTTATATTTACAACTTTATTTCTACCCTCGTAGTCTGTGTACGAGTCAGAGTAACTTCTTGCTTCGTTTCTATCCATTCTGCCATAGTTCCCTTCACTGTCTCTTGCAAGATTATCATCATAATCTACTGCACTACTGTTATAATCATCATATCCGTAATCATCCTGAAATTCATCATCAGGTGAATCCCACATATTTTTTAATTTATCAAATATACCCGCCATAATATAAACCTCCTGTTATTTATAAACTCTATTGCCGAAAAGTGCCGAACCGATTCTCACCATATTGGCACCTTCCAAAATAGCTTCGTAGTAATCTGAGGACATCCCCATTGAAAGTATGTCCATAGATACATTATCTATGTTTTTTGCCGATATGTCAAGAAAGATATTACGCATATCGTAAAAATATTTTCTGATTTTGTCAGAATTATCACAAATCGGTGGTATTGTCATAAGTCCTTTTATGTTAATTGACGGCAAATCAATTATCTGCTCAATCAAATTTTCAAGATTTTGAGGTGAAACCCCTGATTTATTTTCTTCACCGCCGATGTTTACTTCTATAAGAACATCTGTGGTAAGGTTTTTATTTGTTGAAACTCTCGAAATTTCGCTTGCAAGTTTAACGGAATCCACCGACTGAATCAAATCGACTTTGCCTACAATCTGCCTTACTTTATTACTTTGAAGATGTCCGATAAACTGCAGTGAGCAATTATCAAGATTATATTCATCATACTTTGAAAGCAACTCCTGAACACGGTTTTCACCTATATGGTCAAGCCCCAGGGAAATAGCATAGTTTATATACTCCGGCTCAACGGTTTTAGTTGCAGAGAGAAATGTTATATCCTCTCTTTTTCTTCCTGAACGAATTGCTGCTTCTGCAATTTTTTCATTGATGTATTTGTAGTTATATTCTATATCAGCTAATGATCTTTCCATCCTTTAAGTCACTCCCTTGTGTTACTATGTTATCATAAAGCGATATTGTTTCTCCTGTAAACAATATTCCTTCATCCGGTGCAGGGTCACAGATTACAAAGTCAGAACCGGAATAAATGACTGAAACTTCCTTAAACTGCAGTTCATTTCCATAGAGAACATATACACCCTGAACAGTTTTTTCTTCAACTTTAGTATTGCCGTCTTTATCCTCTACTTCTGCCTTGACCTTATTATTGTGAAGAGCCGACTTACTCACCCTTATTCCCTTATAAAAATCAAGGCAAATTTCTACATTTTCTTTGCGGATTTTTGCAAGATCGGCATTCATATAATCGCACTTAAGAATCATAATGCTGTTGTCAGAATTTGAATCTTCATTTATTGCAACAATCGTTGCCGGAAGCGATTCGGTGGATGCGTAAGGAATATTAACTGTTACAGATTCGGCAGAATTGGTTGTGATGCTGAGTGCTTCCTCGGATGTAATTGAACAAACTATGTACCAGTTTACACCGCTTATCACCTTGCCCACAACATCATCCGAAACCTTTTTAGGCTTTGCGTCAATTATCTTATTAAACTGGGTAGCATTCATATCCATAATTTTGTTGTAATCGAAGATATTTTCATACCCATCGGTAGAAACAACAAAACAACCTGCACGCTTTGCCTTGACAGAAGCCATTATGTTGCTCGAGTCGGTTTTCAGAGAGTTGCTCTCAGCTGTCAGGGTGGCTATTCTTGAAGAAATATCAACTGCCCTTCCTGTGACTAAAAATCTTTCTGTAATAAGATAAGAGAGGTTGTCAGAATATGTCTGAGCCGCCGAAAAATTTTTGTCGGCAACACTTGTGTTCATATTTGTAATTGCATTGTCAATCTGGCTGTTGATTGTATCAATGCCAAAGTCGCCGTTTTTTGCAGTGACATTAAGTTTTTTCAAACGATTTATCTCATTATCAATAATATCAAGCTTTTGATTCGTCAGGGCGTCATCTTCACTGTTATATATGTTTGCAATCTTCTGCCCTTTTGAAACCTGATCACCGTCGGAAACAGCATAAGAGATAACTCCGCTTTTTTCATTTTTAACAAGCACTTCATCCCTTAAAATAATTGCTTCTTTGTGAAGAGAATCGGCGGCTGTCATTTCAATTGCAACTTCGGTTTTTATTCCGCTCATATCAAACACTGAACTTATAAAAACCAAAACAACATATATTATTATAAATACCGCTATCAGGGTGATTAAAAGCCTTTTTATTTTAGATTTATCCATTATTGAGTCCTTTGCTTATAATTTCAAATGCTCTTTTTTGTATCTCTCTTTCGTTTATTTCATCAATATAAAGCCAATTTATCTGCTTATCACGCTTAAACCATGTAAGCTGGCGTTTGGCATAACGCCTTGTTTCTCTTTTTAAAAGCTCTTTACAATTTTCAAGTGTATCACGGTTTTCAAAATAAGGAATAAATTCCTTGTAACCGATTGCCTTTGAGGCAGTAGGGCTGAGGTTAAGTGATAAAATCTTTTTTGCTTCATCCAGCAGTCCGTTTTCTGCCATTATATCAACCCTTTTATTTATCTTTTCATACAGGTATTCTCTTTTAGAAGCATTAAGACCGATTTTTATGGGAGAATACGGCGATTCAGCGGCAAGAGCCTCTTTGTCAACAAGACTCTTGGGCTTGCCTGTCTGGAAGTAAATTTCCAAAGCACGGGCTATTCTCTTGTGATTTTTTTCTATCGAAAGTTTTTCGTAGGATTCCCTGTCAACTTCATAAAGTTTTTTTAGAAGTTCATCGCTTGTTTTTTCCAATAGTTTTTTGCGAAGCTGTACATCAACCTTATACTCGGTAAACTGAATGTTTTTCAGAAGTGAATCGACATAAAGCCCTGTACCTCCGACAAGTATTGGGAGCTTGCCACGGGATGTTATTTCGTTTATAACCTGCTTTGCGTCTTCTACAAAATTTGCAACCGAATATTCATCCTCAGGATTTACAAAATCCATAAGATGGTGAGTAACACCGCACATCTCGTCAGGTGTAGGTTTGGCTGTTGCAATATTCATCTCTTTATAAATCTGCATTGAGTCAGCGGAGATAATTTCGCCGTTAAACTCTTTTGCAACAGCAATCGACAGCGAGGTTTTGCCCGAGGCTGTCGGTCCGACTATTGAAACAATTTTTACTTTTTCCATCCGTATTATGCCCTGCCAAACTGCTTTTCTATCTCATATTTTGAGAGTTCTATGCAAACAGGTCTGCCATGCGGGCAATACCTGATTGTATCATCCGAAAACACGGTTTCAGCTATATCAATAAGCTCCTTAGCCGTACTTTTGTTGCCTGCTTTGATTGCCGAACGGCAGGAAATATTGTGATAAATCCATTCCATATGTTCTGAAATAACTTCCTTGCGATTGTCGGCAATGTGACTGCAAATTTCAAGTACCGTTTCCTCAACATCGGTATCCCTCAGATAAGACGGAGCACTACGCACTATAATTGAGTTACCGCCAAAGTCTTCAACATCAAAGCCGACTTCTTTTAGCATATCAAGGTGTTCTATTGCACTGTTGTACTCGTCTGCATCTAATGTAACAGTTACAGGGACAAGGAGCATCTGCACTGAGCCTCTGCCCTTTTCCCTTTTAAGTTTTTCAAAAATAATACGCTCATGAGCTGCGTGCTTGTCTATAAGAACAATCTTATTATTATCGGTTTCAACAATTATGTAGGTATCCATTGCCTCACCGATATATCTGAATGTGTTTTTATCCTTGTCAATTATGGTTGAAATTTTATGTTGCCCGTCCGTTTTACCAAATTCTGCACGAAGTGTAGGCAATTCTGCCTTTGTTTTTTCGGATTCAGAATTATTTGAAATTAGCTGTTCGGGCACTGTATGCAATGTTTGTTCAGGAACTGAACTCTTTGGTTTCTCTTCTTTAGGCAGAATTTTTTCGCCTGCTGTTTTGAGAATATTTTTGTACGCACGAAAAGGCGAAACACTATCGGCAACCTTACTTACCTTTTTTTCGGAATTAAAATCCAGTTCGCTGAAAATCGGAGGAATTTCACTTTTTAACGGCACCGAAATTTTGGGAGCTATAGGTTTTGAGCCAGGCATATTTTCCGGCTTATCCTTTATCACACGGTTTGCCAGCTCAAAAGGATTAAGTTGCCTTGTCTGTTCAAGAACAACCTCCTTGCGTGTATCGTTTTTCAGCAAGGATGATTTCACACCGTGATAAACTGCGTCAAATACGGGCCGCTCGTTTATAAAACGGACTTCAATTTTTGACGGGTGAACATTTACATCCACAGCTTCTGCCGACATTTCAATATTTAAAACACAGGATGGGAATTTTCCCACCATAATGGAGTTTTTGCAAGCCTCCTGCATTGCCATTGAAACTGTGTTTGACTTTACAAATCTTCCGTTTATGAACACATTCTGCATTCTTCGGTTTGGTCTGCCGTTGACAGGCTTGCTTATATAGCCGTGTACTTTTATTCCGTCCAGTTCATAATTAACAGGAATCAAAGTTTTCGCAAAATCTCTCCCATATACCGAATAAATAACCGAAAGGAGTTTGCCGTCACCCGAAGTCTGCAAAACCTTCTTGTCATCTCTTATGAAAGTAAACGAAATTTCGGGATGCGAAAGTGCAATTCTGTCAATCACCCCTGAAACCGAGTTCCCCTCGGCGACATCCTTTTTTAAAAATTTAAACCTTGCAGGAACATTGTAAAAAAGTTCCCTCATAATGAAAGTTGTGCCGTCGGGACAACCTGCATCTTCAAAGGATTTTTCTTCACCGCCCTCAATAACATAGGCTGTGCCGTCGGGTTCTTCCTTGGATTTTGTTATAATCTGAACCTTTGAAACGGAAGAAATTGAAGCAAGTGCCTCACCCCTGAATCCGAGTGTGAGTATTCTCTCTAAATCGCTCTCCTCAGATATTTTACTGGTGGCGTTACGCTTGAAAGCATTGCGTATATCGTCCTTTAAAATTCCGCTTCCGTTATCGGTAATACGCAAAAAGTCAATACCGCCGCGACGGATTTCAACCGTAATTTTGTCTGCACCTGCATCAATGGAATTTTCCAAAAGTTCTTTAACAACCGACGATGGGCGTTCAACAACCTCGCCTGCTGCAATAAGCTCTGCGGTGTGTTTATCAAGCACATTTATTTTTCCCAAAACGCCCACCTCGCTTTCTTGAAAAATTTTTTAAATCATATTCTTTAGTTCGTAAATCAGGTTCATTGCCTCTATCGGCGTAAGAGTGTTTATATCTGTATTTTTCAATTTTTCAACAACCGCATTGCTCTGATTGTCAAAAAAGTTGAGCTGTCTATCGTCTTGCTCGTTATTGACAGAAACATTGCTGAGCAGTTCCCTGTCGTTCTTTTTATCCGCTGTAAGCTCCTTGAGAATTTGCTTAGCCCTTTTTATGATCCAGTCAGGAAGCCCTGCAAGCTTTGCAACCTCTATACCGTAGCTATCATCTGCTCCACCGGGGATAATTCTCCTGAGGAAGGTAATATCGTCCCCTCGTTTTTTGACTGCTATATTATAGTTTTTTACACCGTCAAGCAGGTTTTCCATAACGGTAAGCTCATGATAATGCGTTGCAAAAAGTGCCTTTGCACCGAGTTTTTTCTTATCGGCAACATATTCCAACACAGCACGGGCTATGCTCATACCGTCAAAGGTACTTGTTCCCCTGCCGATTTCATCAAGAATAAGTAAAGATTTTGAAGTAGCTTTTTTGACGATGTTAGCAACCTCGTTCATCTCCACCATAAAAGTTGACTGACCCGAGGCAAGGTCGTCTGACGCACCAACCCTTGTAAAAATGCTGTCAACTATGCCGATTTCAGCATATTTAGCAGGAACGAAACAACCCATTTGTGCCATAAGCACAATAAGTGCCGTTTGACGCATATATGTTGACTTACCTGCCATATTCGGGCCTGTTATGATAGCCGCACGGTTGCTGTTGCCATCAAGTGTTACATCATTAGGCACAAACGGAACTCCCGATAGGAGTACCTCAACTACCGGATGCCTTGATTCTTTCAGAATTATTTTATCCGAAGAATTCACCTCAGGACGGCAATAGTTGTTGTCAGCCGATACATTGGCAAGGCTTGCAAGAACATCAATAGTTGCGATAGCCTTAGCGGTTTTTTCGATTCGTTCAAGATTATCGGCAACAGCCTTTCTTATTTCATCAAACAATGAATATTCCATTGCAAAAGAACGCTCTTTTGCACCGAGTATTCTGCCCTCAAGCTCTTTCAGTTCAGGAGTTATGTACCGTTCGCAGTTTGTAAGCGTCTGTTTTCGTATGTAATTTTCCGGCACTTTATCCTTAAAGGAGTTGGTCACTTCTATATAGTAACCGAAAACCCGGTTGTAACCGACTTTAAGCTTTGTAATGCCTGTTTTTTCCTTTTGTTCGGCTTCTATCTGAGCAAGAAGCGATGTACCGCCGTTCATATCCTCACGCACAGAGTCAAGGTCTGCGTTATATCCCTCTCGGATAATTCCGCCCTCTTTAACCGAAAAAGGCGGTTCTTCCGTAACAGCGGAATTTATCAGTGTATAGACATCCTCCAACACATCTATATTTTTATAAATTGTACGCATCAGGCGTGAATCAAATTTTTCTATAAGCGACTTAATCTGAGGAAGATTTTCAAACGCCGAAGCAAGCGAACGCAAGTCCCTGGCATTGGCACTACCGTAGACAATCTTCGTCATAAGTCTTTCTATATCAAAAATTCCGACTAAAGCTTCGGTTATTTCGATTCTTTGAACAGTGTCCGCAACCAAATCGGCAACGGCACTCTGCCTGTTGAGAATAGTAGAAAGATTTACGAGCGGATGCTCAAGCCAATAACGGATAAGCCTCTTGCCCATTGCCGTTTTTGTTCTATCAATAAGCCAGATTAACGAACCCCTTTTATCCTTATTCATCATGGTTTGAGTAAGTTCCAGATTACGGCGAGTATTGAAGTCAAGGTTCATAAACTGGTTATCGTTGTAATATTCAAATGTATTTATACGCTCAAAGCCTGTTTTCTGAGTTTCTTTAAGGTAACTTAGTAATGCACCCAAAGAAGAAACAAGCTCTCTTTGATCTTTGACTGTTTCAAGTTCTTCACGCTTAAACTGTTTAAGGGCTGAATCCAGACAAATTTCGTAACCGTATTCATCATCACTGAGAATTTCAACCGAAGCGGAAAGTTTTTCTCTGATAAAGTTTGGCAGAGTGGAAAATCTTACAATGTCACCGCCAATCAAAATCTCGCTTGGACTGTAACTTGTAAACTGATCCTGGAGTTGATCCTGCAAATTTTTACCGCTGAGTTCGGTTACAAATAATTCCCCCGTGGAAATATCACAGAAAGAAAGTCCGATTTTGTTGTCAGCCATAAAAGCCGAGGCTATAAAGTTGTTTTTACCCTCGTCAAGCATACCGGATTCTATGACTGTTCCGGGTGTGATAACACGGATAATATCACGCTTTACTATGCCCTTTGCTTTTGCCGGGTCTTCCGTTTGCTCACAAATTGCCACCTTATAGCCCTTTTGCACAAGCCTTGCAATGTAACCCTCACAGCTATGGTAAGGTACTCCGCACATAGGGGCTCTTTCCTTTTGTCCGCAGTCCCTGCCAGTTAAAGTAAGGTCAAGCTCTCGGGAAGCCAGCTTGGCATCTTCAAAAAACATCTCATAAAAATCACCCAGACGGAAAAACAAAATACTGTCTTTGTTTTGTTCTTTAATTTCAAAATACTGCTTCATCATTGGGGATAATTCTGCCATTGGCTCACTTCCTTTCACTTAAAATTTTATCAGCCGCAACCAGCACAACCCGAACATTCACCGTGGCAGCTCGCCCTTAAATCCGTTGTCTGAGGGTCTTCGCCCTGTGCAGACTGGTTTATAATAGCATTGACCCTGTCTAAGAGTTGGTCAAGCTCTGTTTTAGCCTGATTATATTCAACCATATGCTCATTATTCATAATAACGCTGTAGATCTCACGGATTTTGTTGTTGTACTCTTGAATTTTATCTTGATCTCTATCCTTCTTCATCGTTTCTTCATTGAGAGTCATACGGCTGTCATTAAACTCGTTGAACAGTTTCTGAAGCTCTGCATCCTCGTCTGAAGCAATTCTTGCAGCTTCAAGCCTTTTGTAGCAGTTCTCCTGCTGAATAAGCTCGCCCATCTGTCTTGCGAGCAAGATAATCCTGTTATCTTCCATAAGTTTCTCCTTAAACAATTTTTCCTTTTAAAATCCAATGCCGTGCTTTGATAATCTCTGCATTTTGGAATGTACCTATCAGGGATTTGTCACCCTCACATTCAACAATTATATTACCCGAACTCCTGCACTGAAGCTCGCCGGTTTTTGCATTTACACTCTCCACAAGGATTTTCTCTTTATTGCCAACCATTGAAGCACAGCGTTTTGAGGCAATTTCCTCCTGAACATCGAGCAGTTCTCTAAACCACTTCGACTTTTCTTCGGCAGGGATTGGATCATCCATTTTTGCGGCCGGCGTCCCAACCCTAGGGGAATATATAAATGTAAAGAGTGATGTAAACTCAACCTCTTTTATAAGAGAAAGCGTCTGCTTAAAATCCTCGTAGGTTTCACCCGGAAAACCAACGATAATATCACTGGTAAGCGAAAGGCCCGGAATTTTCGCCTTGGCATAATTTACAATTTCCAAATATTTTTTTCTGTCATAATGACGGTTCATACATTTTAAAATTCTGTCTGAACCGCTCTGGAACGGCAGGTGAATATGCTTGCTGATGTGCTGACTGCTTGCAATTGTGTCAATAAGTTCCTTTGAACAGTCCTTAGGGTGACTGGTCATAAACCTCAGCCAATAGTCACCAGGGATTTTGTCAATTTCACCTATAAGCTCGGCAAAGCTTATTTTTTCATCAAGACCCTTGCCGTAGGAGTTGACATTTTGCCCCAACAAAGTAATATCTTTGTAGCCGTTATTTATCATTTCCGTTGCTTCGGAAATTATGTCGGCTCTTTTACGGCTTCGCTCTCTTCCCCTTACATGGGGTACTATGCAGTATGTACAAAAGTTGTCACAACCGTACATAATAGAGAGCCAACCCTTAAAAGTGCCGTCCCTTTTAATTGGAATTCCCTCGTAAATAAGCTTATCATCATTATCCCGCTCATAGACTCTTTTGCCTGTAAAAAGTGCGTCGTAAAAAAGCTGCGGAAAGTTTTGCAGTGAATGTGTGCCGAATACAAGTGAAACAAACGGAAAGCTTTTGTACATTCGCTCGGCAATATGCTTTTGTTCCATCATACAACCGCAGAGTGCAATCATAATCTGAGGATGCTTTCTTTTAAGTGTTTTTAATGCCCCTACATTACCGAAAACTCTATCCTCGGCATGCTCACGCACTGCACAGGTGTTGAACAGGATAAAGTCTGCGTTGTCGGGTGCGTCTACAAAGTCAAAACCGGCACTGCTGAGCATACCTTTGATTTTTTCGCTATCAGCCACATTTTGCTGACAACCGTAGGTATGAATAAAAGCCAGAGGTTTTTCGCCCCTTTTACGCACCGACATAAGTTCGTTTATAAGATGCAGGTAGTACTCCTGCTTTTCAAGGAAGTTCATTTGTGATGAATCGGTTTTCTGCAAGGGAATTCTCCTATCATTTTATACTATCCTATTTATTTTAACATAAAGTACTCTGTATTTCAACAAAAAATTTCAATTGATTATCACTATTCATATTTATAGAAGTAATCAGGCGTACCGCCGACAAGAACGGTTTCGCTTATTTGGTACTCACTGTTTATCGTCATATTCTCAGACTCCTTAACAGTGATAAAGACTATATCTGCCATTACCTCCATATTAATCCTGTGAATAGTCTGATTTATACCTGTTGACTCAAAAGTGCTTTTTAAATTAACTTTCACTGACCCTGTTATATCATAAGAAAACGGAATATCAGGTCCCACGCCGGACATAAATGAAACTTCAAGCAAGTCGCCAAGCGGTATTTCTATGTAGCCTTCAACAAGGTTATCCAAGCGTTCCTGAAATTTTTTTTGAAACTCCGATTCCAGACGGTTAAGCTCCTTGGTGTTGACGCTGAGCGAAGCAGTGGATTTGTCTGAATCTGACTTTATCAGTAACGAATCGTAGTCGTAATCAGAGCCGGAAGTCACTTCGTCCACTGTTTCTGAAAATTTCTGTTCCACAACAACTTTTGTGCGGTTGACTATCAACCTTTCCTGCAAAGGTTTTAGGTAACTTTCCACAGAAAAGAGTACAACAGTAATTATAATTGCAGCCGCAAGTAAAATCAGCCTTATTTTTCTTCTGCTTTTACGATGTTTAATCAGCAAAAAAACACCCCCGAGATATATTATCCCGGGAGTTGTAAATTGTTAAGATATTATGACATTAAATCATCTTCGCCGTAGTGTTCGTTACAGCCACAGCTGCACCCCTCGGCATGGCCTTCTTCGTCAAATGAATCAGAAAAATCAAACTCAAGAATTGCCTGACACTCAGGGCATTCAACTTCGCCATCGAGCAACCGCTCTTCATCAACAACAAGTTTATGGTTACACTCAGGACAGGTAACTTCATAAAGAGGGTTGTCCTCGTCTTCTTCATCATCGCGATCATCATAATCGTCATCGCTCTCGTCATAAGCCTCAATCAAAGCATCCTCAAGATCGTAAAGTTCATCTTCGAGTTCTTCAATTCTCTCTGCGGCTTCGTCATAGAGTTCGCCGAGTTCATCAACTTCATGAGCCATTTCATCAAGCAAATCAATAATTTTGTTGAGAACTTTAACTTCGTCCTTGCTGTCGTCAAGTGCAAGACCTTCTGCATAACCTTTAATGTAAGAAATTTTTTCTGCAAGTTCCATAATTATGCCCTACCCATATATTCGCCTGTTCTTGTATCGATCTGGATAACCTCGCCCTCGTCGATAAACAGCGGTACTTTAATTTCTGCACCTGTTTCAAGTGTTGCAGGCTTTGTTGCGTTTGTTGCTGTGTCGCCCTTAAAACCAGGGTCTGTCTTTGTTACCTTAAGTTCAACAAAGTTAGGTGGCTCCACGCCGAACACATTACCCTTATAAGACAAAATTTTGCAAACCATATTTTCCTTAACAAATTTGAAAGCATCGCCGAGAACATCACCGCTGATAGGAATCTGCTCCCATGTTTCTGTGTCCATAAAGTAGTAAAGACCGCCGTCCTCGTAGCTGTACTCCATATCCTTTCTCTCAATGAAAGCTGTAGGATACTTGTCATTAGGGTTGAAAGATTTTTCAACCACTGCACCTGTGATAACATTCTTATATTTTGTTCTTACGAAAGCAGCACCCTTACCAGGCTTAACATGCTGGAACTCGATAACCTGAACAACCTGGCCATCCATTTCAAAAGTAATGCCGTTTCTAAAATCACCTGCTGAAATCATTGGTAATCCTCCTAAATTTTATATAATACGGTCTTGACCGCATATCTATCATCTACATTATACATATTAATTGACTAAAATGCAACCTTATTTTTACAAAACAGTTAATTCTTTTGGTAAAGAGGCAAAACTTTCACAGCCGTCCTCGGTAACAATAACTGTATCTTCTATCCTTACACCGAATTTTTCCGGCAGATATATCCCAGGTTCAATAGTAATTACCATACCTTTTTCAAGTACGGTATCACACCTTCCGCTGACTGTTGGATTTTCGTGAATATCAAGGCCGACTCCGTGACCGGTTGCGTGACCGAAATAGCCCTCATAACCACTTGAGTAGATAAAATCTCTTGCAATTTTATCTATTTCACTGCATTTTACACCCGGCTTTACAGCCTGCATTGCAAGGTTATGAGCCGTCAAAACAATGTTATAAACCTTTATCATCTCATCATCAGGCTCACCGACTGCATATGTTCGTGTCATATCGCTGTGGTATCCGTTGTAGGTGGAGCCGATGTCAAAGGTAAAGAAATCTCCCTGACGGATTTTATCATCTGACGGAACACCGTGCGGAAGCGAAGTTTTTTTACCTGTAATTGTAATAAGATCAAACGAAACTGACTGAGCACCACGGATTTTGATCTGATGTTCAAGTTCGTTTGCAATATCTCTTTCCGACACACCCGGCTTAAGCATAGGCAAAACTGCATCCAATGCCCTCTCGGTTATCTGCTGAGCTTTCAGCAACAACTCACGCTCTGCATCGTCCTTAACAATACGCATTGCGTCAACTATGATGTTAAGCTCTTCGGAATCCAAAACAATGCAGCTTAGTTTATCGGAAAAGGTCTTAAAAAGGCTTACAGTAATTTGATTTGTTTCCAAAAGTAATTCTTCGGTTTGTTCCGCCTTTATAAGATTGTTGAGTTCTTCAAAAAGCTTATTAAAAACAATCACCTTTGCCGAAGTTACAGTCTTTTTTGCAACTTCGCCATATCGGAAATCTACCAACAAAACCGCTGAATTTTTGCCAACAAAAAGGTAGCCGTTGCTGTCCCATAAACCTGTGAAATAGTAAATATTTTTATCGTTTGTCAGCAAAAAGGATTTGCCGAGTTCACGACTTTTTTTGATAAGCCGAGAAATTCTGTTATTGTAAATATCCACTAAATCAAACCTTTCAAAGCTTCTATTGCCAGGCGGTAGCTGTCCTTGCCAAATCCGCATATTACACCGCTGCAAACAGGCGAAATGACAGATTTATGGCGGAATTCTTCCCTCTTGTGTACATTTGACATATGAACCTCAATTGTCGGAACAGCTTCGACAGAAGCAATGGCGTCCCTAAGAGCGTAGCTGTAGTGCGTCAATGCACCCGCATTGAGGACAATACCGTCATAAACACCCAATGAAGAATGAATTTTGTCAATTAAATCACCCTCATGGTTGGATTGAAAAATATCGCACTCGAAACCGGCAGATTTTGCATAAGTTTTAATAGCTTCGTTTATAGTATTTGCATTTTCTATACCGTATATTGATTTTTCTCTGATACCAACCATATTAAGGTTTGGTCCGAGCAAAACTAAAAGCTTCATAATTACGCCTCTTGTCTTAAAAAATGCGGACAGTCTATTAAACTGTCCGCTTCTATATAAGTATTATTACTTATACTTTCTTTTACGAGCTGCTTCAGATTTTTTCTTACGCTTAACTGATGGCTTCTCGTAAGCTTCTCTCTTACGAACCTCAGCGATAACGCCGGCTCTTGCACACTGCTTTTTAAATCTTCTTAATGCACTTTCGAGAGATTCATTTTCTTTTAATCTAACTTCTGCCACTATATTTCCCTCCCATCTGCCACTTGGCATGGGTATTGTTTGCTGAATAGCAATTGTAATTATACTATATTAATACATTAATTGTCAAGGAAAATATAGAATTTTGGCGGAACTTTGTTTTATTGAGGTTTTACTACGATATTTACAAGTCTGCCCTTTACATAAATTTCCTTGATAATGTTCATACCGTCAATTGCTTTTTTAACATTTTCGTCGGCTTTTGCAAGTTCAAGAGCCTCAGTCTGTTCTGCGTCGGCAGGAATCAACAGTTTTGCACGGATTTTTCCGTTTACCTGCACGGCAATTTCAATTTCGTCAGCTTTGCACTTACTCTCGTCATACTCAGGCCACTGCCGGTCTGCTATCAATCCTTCTCCGAGGTTTGCACTGCTCCACACTTCCTCTGTCACATGAGGAGCAAATGGATTCATCAAAATAGAGAAAATTGCGTATTCCTTTTTATTAATGTTACCGACATTTGAAATGTCGTTCATAAGTGCCATAAGTGCCGCAATAGCGGTGTTAAACTTGATGTTTTCTATGTCATCGCCGACTTTTTTGATTGTTTTATGGAATGATGCTTCAAGTTCAGGACGAACACTTTCGCCGTCAATTAATTTTGTCTGAAGATTGTAGTATCTTTCGATAAATCTTCTGCAACCCTTGATGCTTGACTCATTCCACGGTGCAGCCTTTTCAAAGTCACCTATGAACATCTCGTACATTCGCATTGTGTCGGCACCATACTGTTCAACTATATCATCAGGGTTTACAACATTACCCCTTGATTTACTCATTTTTTCACCGTTGGCACCAAGAATCATTCCGTGGCTCGTGCGTTTTGCATATGGCTCAGGAGTTGGAACAACACCTATGTCATAGAGGAACTTATGCCAGAAACGGCTGTAAAGCAGGTGAAGTGTGGTATGCTCCATACCGCCGTTGTACCAATCAACAGGCGACCAGTACTCAAGTGCTTCTTTACTTGCAATTGCCTCGGTGTTGTGCGGATCCATATATCGTAAAAAGTACCACGAAGAACCTGCCCACTGAGGCATTGTGTCGGTTTCTCTGTGAGCCTTGCCGCCGCAATGCGGACAAGTTGTTTCGACCCAATCAGTCATTTTAGACAACGGTGATTCGCCTGTGTCGGTAGGCTCGTATGAATCGACCATAGGCAGTTTTAGAGGAAGTTCGCTCTCAGGGATTGCCACAAATCCGCACTTATCACAATGAACAATAGGGATAGGCTCGCCCCAGTATCTTTGGCGTGAAAAGACCCAGTCACGCAGTTTATAGTTTGTTTTTGCTTTACCGACTCCGTTCTCGGCAAGCCACTCAATCATACTCTTCTTTGCTTCTTCAACAGAAAGTCCTGTTATAAAGCCCGAGTTCACAAGAACACCTGTTGCACAGTCAGTGAAAGCCTCTTTCTGAACATCCTCACCGCCCTTAACAACTTCAACAATAGGCAAATTGAATTTTTTTGCAAATTCCCAGTCACGGGTATCATGAGCAGGAACAGCCATAATGGCACCTGTTCCGTATGAAACAAGTACATAGTCAGATACAAAAATAGGAATTTCTTTATTATTAACAGGATTAACCGCCTTTACGCCGTCAATGATAACACCTGTCTTTTCCTTGGCCAGTTCTGTTCTCTCAAAATCAGACTTTTTGGCTGCCTGTGCCTGATATGCCCTTACTTCGTTAATGTTTGTTATTTTGTCACTCCACTTTTCAATGCAAGGATGTTCAGGCGAAATAACCATATATGTAACACCAAAGAGTGTATCACATCTTGTGGTGTATACTGTGAGGATGTCACCCTCAGTTGTTGTAAAGTCAACTTCGGCACCTGTTGATTTGCCAATCCAGTTTTTTTGCTGAGCCTTAACCCTTGGCGGATAATCTACAAGGTCAAGGTCATTTATCAGTCTGTCGGCGTATTCGGTAATTTTGAGCATCCACTGGGATTTTACCTTTCTGACAACATCACTGCCGCAGCGTTCGCACTCGCCGTTTACAACCTCTTCATTGGCAAGCACGCACTTACATGAAGTACACCAGTTTACAGCCATTTCCTTTTTATATGCCAGACCCTTTTTGAAGAGCTGTAAAAAGATCCACTGCGTCCACTTGTAGTATTCAGGGTCGGTTGTGTTAATCTCACGGCTCCAATCAAAAGAGATACCGAGCGACTGAATTTGTTTTTTAAAGCGTGCCACATTCATCTTTGTGACTTCTTCAGGATGAATATGGTTTTTGATAGCGTAATTTTCTGTAGGCAAACCGAAAGCGTCCCAACCGATTGGGTAAAGAACATTGTAGCCCTGAAGGCGTCTTTTTCTTGAAACAACATCAAGTGCTGTGTACGGTCTTGGGTGACCTACATGAAGCCCCTGACCTGACGGGTAAGGGAACTCGATAAGTGCATAGAATTTTTCTTTTTCAGAATTTTCTTCAGCATGGAAACATCCCTTTTCTTCCCACACCTGCTGCCATTTTGGCTCTACTTCTTTGTGATTATACTTCAATTTTATCCTCCGTTAATCTGTATCAACAACACCACATAAATCTATGATAGCGGTACTCTCCTTAGTTATCATTAAACTCAACAACTTCGCCGTCTTGCCATAATCTTTCAAGGTTATAGTACTGTCTTGATTCGTCGTCAAAAATATGGACAATAATATCTATATAGTCCATCAGAATCCAACCGTTGCCACGGTAGCCCTCAATGTGGCTGACAGAATAACCTGCCTCGTCAAGCTGATATTCAACTTCATCGGCAAGCGACTTTACATGAGTTGAACTTGTACCTGTTGCAATTACCATATAGTCGGCAAGAACAGATACATCGGAAATTTTTATAACTTGTACATCAAGTGCCTTTTTACTTGACAGTGCCTTTGCTATAAGGCGAGCCTGTTCTTTAACTTCCATCTTTTTCATCCTTTAAAATTAATTCGTTATAGCAAGCAAGTGCATCCGGGTGAATTGTGAGTCCCTTGCCTGCAAGGTCGGTTATTGTAAACTGTAAACCGTAAATTATTGCTTCGTCAAGGTTTCTGAGTGCCTTTTCACGCATCACATCAACATCACTGTAATTTCGTTCGTCGCCTGTAAAATCGGCAACAAAAATGATTTTCTCAAGCAAAGACATTCCCGCCCTGCCTGTTGTGTGGTAGCGTATTGCGTTGAGTATATCTTCATCTTCTGTCTTTAAAACATCACGGACAAACACATAACCAGAAATTGCGTGCCACAATTTGGTATTTTTACTTTCGACGCTGTCCAGAATTATACCACCGTCGGAAATAATTTTCAACTGTTCTTCAAACGGTGTTTCCTTTGTAACATCGTGCAAAATTCCCGCAACAACAGCCCTTTCTTCATCACAGCCGAATATTTTTGCAAGACGCTTTGCCTGTTTTGCAACATTTACACTATGAACAAAACGATACTCGCTCATTCGCCCGTGTATAAGATTTTTATAATCATCAAAAGTCATTGTTGTTCACTCCGTAAAGACCGTGACTGACAGCGTAGTTATATACCTTTTTATCAATAAGACCTCTTTTGTAACAACCTTCAAAATCATCACGCACCATGGTTGAGGAAAGCTCCATAATCGGTTTTTTCATAATAAATGAAGAACAGTTGTATTCTTCAAGAATCGCCGAATATTCTCTAAGAGAACTATAATCATCTTCATCCCTAGGGCAGGTGATTATATTTGAAAGGCTGAAAATCTTTTCGGGATTTTTCCAGCTAAGCAGCGACATATACATATCCGCTCCGACAATCAGAAAAAGCTCGTCCTTAGGATAATTGTCTTTGAGCATACCTAGGGTGATATAAGAATAACTCTTGCCCTTGATTTTGCTTTCAAGTTCAGAAACAACAAAACCGCTGTTATCCTCTGATGCAAGCCTGCACATATTCAGCCTGTCGGTATATGACACCGATTTAGTTGTATCCTTGTGCGGACTTTTATAGGTCGGCATAAAAACTACCCTGTCAATAGCAAACTCGTGCATAGCATTTTCCGCAAGGCGTGTATGTGCTATATGAATCGGGTTGAATGCACCGCCGAATAACGCTGTTCTCATTTTTTCTTAATCCTCGGAAGTTTTATCTGCGGTTCGTCAGGGTTAGGTCTGTACAAAACAAACTTTGAACCTATAACCTGAACGACCTCTGTATTCAGAGTTTCGGAAAGTGCCACGGCAACATCCCTTGAAGACAGTGTGGAATTTTCCAGAACTTTGCCCTTGACAAGCTCTCGTGCGGTGAGTGCGTCATCAGTTTGTTTAACAACCTGCTCTGTGATTCCGCCCTTACCAATATATATTATAGTATCAATCGGGTTTGCAAGACCACGAAGATACGCCCTTTGTTTTCCGTTTATCATTTGATACCTCTCAATGCTTTTTCCAACTTTTTAAGCGAAGCTCCTCTGTGACTGATTGCATCTTTTTCATCTGACGAAAGTTGGGCAAATGTTCTTCCGTCTGAGGTTATGAAAACCGGGTCATACCCAAAACCGTCTTCACCTTTTGGTTCAAAGGCAATTTTTCCCTCGCTGGTACCCTCTACCTTGATTTTTGTACCGTCCTCAAGGATACAACAAATACTGGAAACGAATCTTGCCGTGCGATTTTCATCGGGAACACCCTTAAGTTCATTCAAAAGTTTTGTATAGCGGTCTTTATCGGTTGCGTTTTCGCCTGCGTAGCGTGCCGAATACACACCGGGTCTGCCGTTAAGAGCGTCGACCATTAATCCTGAATCATCGGCAACCGACGGTATTCCCGATTTTTCAAAAGCCGCCGTTGCCTTTATCTCAGCATTTTCTGCAAAGGTAGTGCCGGTTTCTTCAACATCGCCAAGGTCAACTCCCAAATCAGCAGCTGTAAAAGCATTTATACCGAGCGGATTTAAAATCCTGTTAATCTCCTGAACTTTATGGGGATTGTTTGAAGCTATTAAAAATTTTCTCATTTTTCTTCACCGTATTCAAAAAGAGCCTTGGAAAAATCTTCAGGAACAAATTCCTGTAAATCGTCAATTTGCTCACCAACGCCGATATATTTTACCGGAATGCCCAAACCGTTTTTAATTGCAAGGACAACGCCACCCTTGGCAGTACCATCAAGTTTTGTCAGAACAATGCCTGTAATTCCGGTAGCATTGCTGAACTGCTGAGCCTGATTGACAGCGTTTTGTCCGGTTGTTGCATCAAGTACAAGCAAGTATTCCTTATCTGCATCAGGAAGTTCTCTGTCTATAACTCTGCCTATTTTGGCAAGCTCATCCATAAGGTGCTTTTTATTGTGAAGTCTGCCCGCAGTATCACATATAATGACATCGGTATTTCTTGCCTTTGCGGCAGAAATTGCGTCAAAAACAACTGCAGCAGGGTCTGAACCCTCACCCTGTTTTACAATGTCGCACTTACTGCGTTCTGCCCAAATCTCAAGCTGATCAATTGCAGCGGCACGAAAAGTATCAGCTGCGGCAAGCAGTACGCTCTTACCCTGTTTTCTAAGGTTGTTTGCCAGCTTGCCTATAGTAGTAGTTTTTCCAACGCCGTTGACTCCTATTACAAGAATAATAGACGGTTTAGTATTTATTTTTAGTTCTTCTTCGCCCGAGAGCATCTCAGTAACTACTTCTTGCAACAGATGGTTAATCTCCTGAGGATCCTTTATTCCGTTTTTCTTAACACTGGTACGCAGTTCGTCCGTAATCTGTTCTGCCGTGGCTATGCCAACATCCCCCATGACAAGAAGCTCTGTGAGTTCTTCAAAAAGTTCTTCATCTATTTTTGTGAAAGACTTAAGCATTGAGTCAATCTGACCGACAACACTATCTCTGGTCTTTTTTAATCCATCACGAATTTTTTTAAAAAGTCCCATTTTATCTCTCCTGACTTATATTACAATAAATTTACCATTTTATATTAAAGTATATCATTTTAAGATTAACGGGTCAAGTATTAAAAAGAAAAAAGAAGCCATACACAAAAAAACAGGATTGCAGCCGCAAGCACGGAATAACAATCCTGTCTTTATAATCTTTTATTTAACCTCGGCATATTCCAAAATAATATTTTCGTAAGAATCGCCGTTTTTGAGTGAACTAAGCATATCTTTTGCAGGGTTTGTCCGCTTTTCAAGTCTTTTGTAAAGCGGTTTTAAAAATTCTTCCTCACCGAAATTTCTCTGTTTAAGACCGTCATACGAGAGGTCAAGAACTGCCTTGACAAGCTCAAACAGCTTATTTTCATCTACAAACGAAGGCAGTTTGTCCTTTAAAAAGAGCTTTCTAAGCTCTGTTGCATTGTATCCGTTATGGTAAATCACAGTATCCTTATCGAGCAGCTCGGTAACTTTTTCAAGATTTTTCTTAATTCCTATATGAAATGCCGCAACCGTCATACTGTCTTTTATAGGCTGACAGCAAACACTGCGAAACTCCACCGTTCCACGGAAAGTGACATCTTCAAATTTGAACGCCCTAAGGTAATCTATATCTTCAATTTTAGGTTCAAATGTGATTTGTTTATACTCGCCGTTTTCGTAATATTCACCCGTAACTTCTTTTTTGTTGAAATACTCGTTAATCTGAACAGGTGTAAAGTTGATGTACTTTTCACCACGCTCAACGCAATAGATGCTGGTTGTTTCAAGATAAGAAATTATCTCGTCAGCAGTTTCAAACTTGCAGTCATACATACCTATATTGTGGGGATTAATTCCGTGAGTGCTGTTTTCCCAAAACATATCTCTGCAGCACAGCAAATCCTCGTGTTCTCCTACAAGCACAGAGTTTGAAAAAAGCAATGCCTTAACAGGCTCAAGTTTTGAAAAGGTATTTATCATCGTTGGAAGTTTACCGTAATCCACATCAAGCTGTACCTGTGATGCACTTGAAAAGGTTCCGTACTCGGGATAGTTGTGAAATTGCATTGGTAAGTCAAGGTAATTTTTATATGAATTCAAATGGTGAAACAGCATACGGTATCTGCCGTTTGGAATAGGTACATTGTTATTGTACTTTCGGTACGGATTCACTCCCATACCTGTGAGAGTGTAGTTGTATTTTTTGAACTGTTTTTGAAGAAATTCATAGTACATTATAAACCTTTCATTAACTGCAAAGAGGTTAACCTCCTTGCCAAATGAAAACTCCAAATTATTGTACGAACAATCGTAAGAAAGAATATCTCCGTTTTGTTTATTTGATGATGAATATATATTGCCCTCATCATCTTTTCCAACAGGCAAAAAATTAAACTTTTCAATAAAATCGGCGTTTATACTGTGAACAACATCAAAATCCACTGCCTTTTTATTTAGGTTTACAATCGGAAGTTCAATCTCTACGCCGATATATTCTTTTTTATTATTTTTTGTTGGCTCAATAAACCGTTTATAAAGTTGTTCTCTCAATTGGTATATTTCCATAAATGACTCCTTACAAATCGGCAAAAATCTGATACAGATATTTTAGAGATTCCTCGTTATCGAAGAATTCATTCCTGTGGTTTGTTCCCTTAAAGGCAAGTTTTCCGTTTTTAAATGCGTGAAGTGTTGTAAGCGGCAATTTTCGCCAACCCTCGTCGTTTAACGGAAGTGTTGAAAAAAGCATTCCGCCGTCTGTTTCAAGGTAATGCAGTGAACCAAAATAATTGCTGTGTGCATACATATATTCACCGTCAAAAATCAGCAGATTAAGCTTATTACCCTTTGCCATATCGCATACAATGCTGTCGAGCAAATCAAACCTTTCTTCAGGGTCAAGCGGTCTGCCTATTGCCTTCTGCTGTGTATTTATCTGTTCTATAATATACAAAAGTATGCGTTCACTGTCGGTGTCGCCCTTTTGTTTTTTAAAAAATTTATCAAGCGGACTGTATTCAAAAATTGTGCCGTTATGTATCATAGTCCATCGTCTTGACCGATTGTCAAATTTTGAATAAGGATGGCAATTACGGTATTCGACATTACCGATAGTTGCATACCTTATATGAGCCATAGCCGTTTTAACAATAATTTGATGCGAAAGCCTATTTTTGAGATACAAACTTTTTGACGCCTGAACGGGTTCCTTTTCAACTGATACATTATTACCGTCAGCAATAGCAAGACCCCAGCCGTGAGGATGGTTAGGACTGTGGCTGAAAAAAACTTTAAGATATTCGTTTATCTGTTGTTCTTTATGCAGGTTTGCTGCAAAAATTTCGCACATTCGACATCCCCCTCCTCATCAATAAAGTCAGCATATTTTTTAGCTGATTCAATGCCTTTATTTACATAATCAGTGCCGAACTTTTCTTTTACGATTTCGGCATAACGGTAATTTTTATTTTGAATTTTTTTCTTTTGATACTCTATTACTTCCAGTGCATACTGCTCGTTTTGCTGCAAAAAGAATTCTTCCATTTTAGAAATTTCACGCTCGGCGGCAACCCTTAAAGATATAATTTCTCCCGATATATCGACAAAGTTGTTTTCATCATCAAACTGTGCCGCACTCATAACATTTTTTACTGCGGCAACCTGCTCTTCCTCGACAAACTCAAAATCATCAATCGACATAAGATAAAGAATTAAAATATGTAAAAATTTTATATCTTCCTTCATAATACCGACTTCCGAAAGCGGATTGAGGTCAAGTGTACGCAGTTCAATGTGGTTTACACCTGTATCAGCGAGATTTTCAAGCGAGTTTTCACCCTTTGGTTTGAGTCTTATAGGATAATAAAGTTCGGAAACCGAACGGAGTTTTCCGCTGCAAACATAGCTGTTTATACTATCGGTATATTCCTTCAGGCTGCCGTACTTAAGCGTTGGAATGAAATTGTTCCAGTACCCGATTTTACTGCACCTTGCCGAAGAAAAAGGTGTAATAACATCCTTGCCTATTGCCAAATCATCCAAAAACGAACCGTCCATAACAGGGCTTGCAGCCGTTAAATAAACTACAAGCCAACTATATTTAGTTATTTTTTTGGCAAGTTCAAGATAAAGATCGTTTTTGAATTCTCCAAAAGAATTATAATCACTATTTTCAAAGACATATTCGATTAACTCATCATCAAAAGAAAAGTTGAAGTGAATACCCGAAAACAACATCTTTTTTTTGCCGTATTTTTCAGCAAGATATTCACGGTAAATTTCTTTGTTTTTTAATTTACCGTAGTAACTCGCAATCGGAATATCACCGTCGCCCTTGACAAAAGGAGGGTTTGAAAACTGCCAAAGAAGCTCCTTACCTGTTTCCAAAACACTTAACTCTCTTACAACTTTTTTGTGCAGAGCAGAAAGTTCGTCATAAACCGTATCGGGTGAATTACAAACATTGGTCACAATTTCAACCTGATTCTCACAGAAATCACGGTCAATGTTAGGGTTATTTAAAAAAGGATGGCTCGTGTGGGAAAGATAACCGTTTTCGTCAATACGCAGGCTCTCTTTTTCGATACCGAAAAATCCTTTGTACATATTCTCTTTTACATACGCATTTTCAAAATTGAATCCCATAAAATCACCCTTTTGATGTTTATGCCACTGAGCCAAAAATTATAATACCTTATAACCTATTGTATTTATAGGTTATATGATACTCTCATAAACTTCATTTGTCAAGATTTACAATGAAAAAATTCGATATTTCATACCGGTCATCATATGAATTTATAATTAAATATTGGTGCCACAACCGATTAAATCACATAATGGTCGGACAAATCCTCGTTGTGCATATCAAGAACATCCTGCAAAGTTATACTGTCAAGGTAATCACAGATTGCTTTTTTCAGACCAATCCAAATTTGCAAAGTACTGCACTCGGCACTGTTTTCACAACCAACCGAGTCGTTATCAAGGCACGAAACCGGCGAAAGATCGCCCTCAGTAAGCCGTAAAATATCCCCAATTGTGTAGCTATCAGGCGATTTTGACAGCTTGTACCCGCCCTGATAACCACGGTTTGTGTTAAAAATATCAGACTTATTGAGCATAGGAACAATTTGTTCGAGATACTTCTTTGATATATTCTGCCTGGCTGCAATGTCTTTAAGAGCAATATAACCATCGTTTTGGTGTTCGGCAAGGTCTATCAACATTCGCAGAGCATAGCGTCCTTTTGTAGAAATTTTCATTTTAAAACCCCTTTTAGATATTAAAACATTGTATAAGTGTGTTATCGGTTATAATTTTATCCTATAATACCATACATTCGGTAGGTTTTCAATATATTTTTAAGAGTAACATAAATGTACATATAAAAATGAATTACATTGACACTGCTTTTTGTTTTATGATATAATACGGATATATCAATTGTGTAATATAAATACTCGTATTATAATATTCACATATTTAATTAAAATTATTTAATTAAACATTCAAGGGGCAGAATCAAAATCTTTTTGATTTTAGACTGCCCCATAAATATACAATAAAAAAGCAGCCCTTAGCGGACTGCCAAAAATATTATGCAATTTTTTTTGATTTTTTTTCCTTTTTTAGCCTTATCAGCTTTACCCTTATGATATCGAACACTGACCCTGCATCAAACCATCTTGAAAGATAGAGCCCTGCCTCGGCAACAAATATTCCGGCAAATATATCGACAAAAACATGCTGTTTCACAAAAACTGTTGACAAACATATTAAAGTAGCCAATATAAACCATGCTGCACTGTATATTGAATGAATCTTCTTACACTTAAACGCCCCTCTGAAACAAAGCCAACTCTCCATACAGTGTATTGACGGGAAAAGATTATTGGGTTCATCTATTGAGTACATAATACTTGTAAGATAGCTGAAAAAATCCGCTTTGCAGATATTTGCACGAACCATTTCTGTAGGAATTGCAATAAAGCATATCAGGCAAATGGTTTTACCAATCATCTCTGCGGCAAACATCTCGTTGCACAGCTTGCGGTTTTCCCTTGCAAATATAACAAAGCCAACTGCCCATAGAATATAAGAAAGGTTATATATTATAATGAAAGAAGGTTCAAAAGGGATTAAACTATCAACAGATGATGAAAAATCAAAATGATGCAGACGGTTGGTAAAAATCCTACTTACATGGTAAACAAGCTCATTCCATATTAAACACAATATCACAGGGATATAGGCATATTTAGGCAAAATTCTTCGTTTTCTTCTCATATGCACATACTACCACATCTTTAAAATAAAATCAATATACAAGATTAACAAATTACCGACATAATTTTAAAATTACACTCTAACATTTTCATTTTTTAATATATAAAAAATCCGGAGGGAATTAAATATGCAGACAATTCAGACTTTATTAAATAGTATAGACGAATTTTTATGGGGACCTTGGATGTTGCTGTTACTTGTGGGTACAGGTATTTTTCTAACAATAAGACTGAAGTTTCTTCCTTGGAGGAATCTCTTCTCTTCACTAAAAAGTCTTTTCAGCAAGGAATCAATGGTCAAAAAAGGCGGTGGTTCGGGGGATGTAACACCGTTTGCCGCACTTATGACAGCCCTTGCGGCAACTATAGGAACCGGCAACATTGTCGGTGTAGCTACTGCTATGGTTGCAGGCGGTCCCGGGGCATTGGTTTGGATGTGGATATCCGCAGCCTTTGGTATCTCAACAAAATTTGCAGAATGTGCACTCTCAATAAAACACCGTGTTGTCAACAGCAAGGGTGAAATGCTCGGCGGTCCTATGTATTCGATCAAAGCTGCTTTTAACAATAAATTACCGGGCAAAATCCTCGCCTGTCTGTTTGCAATTTTCACAATGCTTGCTTCGTTCGGAATAGGCAACCTCACACAAGCTAATTCTATTTCAGACGCAATAAACACAACTTTATCAGTTCCGACTTGGATAACAGGTATAGCGATTGCCGCACTAACACTGTCAATTGTACTGGGAGGTATCAAGGTAATCTCAAAGGTTTCCAGCGTGCTGGTTCCGTTTATGGCAATTTTATATCTAATAGGCGGATTAATTATAGTTTTCGGCAATATTCAAGGCATACCGAACGGAATCAAAAACATTTTTATTATGGCGTTTTGTCCGCAGTCAGTTGCCGGAGGTTTGGCAGGAACAGTCACCGTCACTGCAATTAACGCCATGCGGTTTGGAATAGGCAGAGGTGTTTTCAGCAATGAGTCAGGTATGGGTTCTGCCGCTATAACCGCCGCTGCCTCTCAAACAGAAAGCCACATAAAGCAGGGGTATATCAATATGTGCGGTACTTTCCTCGATACAATAGTGATGTGTACCGTTACAGGACTTGCGATTGCGGCGTCCGGTGTACTCGGCACTGTAACACCCAAGTGCGAAGGTACATACACACTAGACGGGAACAATCTGGCAGTATTATCTCAGAATATAGACCGCACTAACGACAAAAGCAAGGTCGTTTACACATTCACTTTGACTGACGACGGTTTTTCAATCACGGATGAAAATAATAATATCAGTGAATATTCACCTTGCAAAGAGGAAAAGATAAGCACGGGAATGCAAACAGCTCTTGACGAAAAACTGAAAAACACACAGGCACTACTTTCTGATAATTTTATTGAAGGCACATGGGAATCTTTAGACGGAACACATATGAAGTTCACAAATGACGGCAAGTTTGAAATGTTAACACCTACAACAGGAGCAAAACTCACCATAGAAGCCTTTCGGAGTGTACTGGGTGACATTGGAGCATATATTGTAACAATCGGGCTAATACTTTTTGCGTTTTCCACAATTTTGGGCTGGGAATACATCGGCGAAAAAGCACTGGAATTTTTGGTTAATAAACCAAAGCTAAATTACATTTACCGATTGTTTTTCTCATTAATTGTTTTTGTAGGTGCAACGGTTGCGTTGGACATTGTATGGTCATTTTCAGATATTGCAAATGCACTTATGATTATTCCTAATGTTACGGCACTGATTCTCCTTAGCAGCAACCTTGCAAAAGATACTAAAAAATTTCATAGTGAAATGAAAAAATATAAGTTGAAAAAGTAAAAAACCTGTAAAATTTTATTACTTAATCACTTGATTATATTATGATTTCTTGTTATAATTAACTTATATATAATTAGGCTTTATTTTAAATAATGGAGGTGATAGGTTTTGAATAATGATTTTTTTGAAAGTGCAAAAAATGTCCTGTCGCTTCATTTGAACAAAAACACCAAAGTTATTGACCTTATGTGCGGTGAAAGCGTTTATTCGGACTGGATAAAATATGAAAATAACGCACAGACCATACCTCTTACTCCCGAGGATTTGGAACATATAAAGAGCGAAAATCCTTTTGTTGCTTATAATAATTTTATAAATGACAGTCGTATGTTGCCTACACAGGGCGGCAAGGCAGATGTTGTAATTTTGATGGGACCTCTCTACAGTATGCAAAACACTCAGGAAAGAGCCGAAACCCTCAATGAAGTCAAAAGATTGCTGGCTCCAAACGGTAAGGTAATAACCGTTTGCAGACAAAACTATCTGCAACCATACAATAACACACAAAACAATTCTGATGAAAAATGCGAATTTGAAAATGCAGGTTTTGAGATTGACAGCATAACACCTATGCCGTACGGAATTTCAGAAAATTACAAAAACGGTAAAACACCTAAACAAGAAAACTCCGATAAATTTTTTGCTGTAGCAACAGCAAAACAAATTCCGGAACCGGCAATTTCTAAGGGCATTGTTCCTCCCGATATTGTAATTGATACTCCAAAACAAAAAAAAATCAACTATTATTCGTCTGAGCAAACATCTTATAATATCGAAAACAAACCTGCATATATTTCCACTCAAGAAATAAAAAGCAGTATCGACCTTTCGCTTCAAAATAGAAAGCACATTGCAATCAAACCTTCAATAGACAGTTCGCTGCAAATAAAATCTTCAGTAATATCAAATACTGCTTTCACTAACTGCAGTGACGCACTGAATGATGTCATTAAACATTCAGCTGACAGTTCGTTTGTTGAATCAAATATACAAATACCAACAGAAAATGTGTTTCGTTTACCGAGGATTTCAATGGCTGATACTGACATCAACTCAATTGAAAAAAGACTCAGGGAAATAAGGCACCGACTTCCAATTTTACCTAAAGAAATATTGGAAAACTATGCTTCCGAGAATACTGAGGAGCTCTCATCTTCTGAGTCGGAATTAAATTCGGATACAACTACTGAAATTGAATCCGGACAAGCTGATAATAACTCCAATACGGAAAATATATTAGCCTTTGAGGATATTTCCGATAAACAAAACACCTTAGCCAAAGCATCGGTTCCTGTTGCACAGCAGACTTCCGAAAAATTCGGACTGACAGTAAGACCGAGCATTGACAAAAAACTCGTCTACAGAAAAGGTCACAAAAAGTTATTGTCTGTACAAAAAAGTATTGACGAAAACCTGGTAATCCGCAGCAACAAGGAAGATATTATTAATAAACACAACATTTCAGCTAAACAGCAAGAAAAAATTGAAGAGCTTCGCAAAGTTCATCCCAGCATTGAAAAAGCACTTCAAATAAGGATTAAAAAAATTAACCCTAAGTACGCAAAAAAGAAAAGCCGTAAAAAGGGTACCGGAAATTTGATTAAATACTAGGGAACAAAAATTATGAAAATGATTTCGTGGAATGTAAACGGGTTGCGTGCCTGTGTTAAAAAAGGCTTTAATGACATATTCAACAACTTTGACGCCGACATCTTCTGCTTACAGGAAACAAAACTGCAGGAGGGTCAAATTGACATTGAAACCGAGGGCTATCACCAGTACTGGAATTATGCCGAAAAAAAGGGATATTCCGGCACGGCGATTTTTACCAGGGCAAAGCCCATTGATGTTACATACGGAATCGGAATAGATGAACACGACCACGAGGGCAGGGTTATCACACTTGAATTTAAGGACTTTTTCTTCATAACCTGCTACACTCCCAACTCGCAAAACGAGCTTAAGCGTCTTGACTATCGCATGAGGTGGGAAGACGATTTTCTTGCGTATATCAAAGAACTTGACGCAATTAAACCTGTGATTTTCTGTGGCGACCTTAATGTTGCACATACCGAAATAGATTTGAAAAATCCGAAAACAAACAGAAAAAACGCAGGCTTTACCGATGAAGAACGCAGCAAAATGACTGCTGTTTTATCGGGAGGTTTTACCGACACTTTCCGTTACAAATACCCTGAAACAACAGGCATCTACAGTTGGTGGAGCTACCGCTTTAACGCACGAAAAAACAATGCAGGATGGCGTATTGACTATTTTATCACATCCGACAGACTTCAAGATAAAATTGTTGACGCAAAAATCCACTGCGAAGTAATGGGCAGCGACCAC
>JAFTGC010000029.1 GCA_017458105.1 Ruminococcus sp.
AACAAGTTTAGGCTCAAAGCTCGCGTCCCGATCACGCGGAACCTTGATATCTACCTCACCGGAGCTTGTCTTGATCTTTTTGTTTATATAACCGTTGCGTCGGTTGTCCGTAGATTTTGAGCCGTGATCGTTGCTCTCGTAACCGAGATGACTGTTCATTTCGCCTTGCAGCATTGCCTCAAACATCGGACCAAAAATATCCTTCAGAGCATTTTGCATATCCTCCACGCTTTTGGGGTTATACTGCTCGATGATTTGCTTGGCGAAGTTTTCTCCGGGTGTGCTTTCTTTCTTTTTCCTTGTCATTGCGTTCATTCCTTTTCTGTCATTTCTTTCATTGTAGCACACTTAGCTGAAAATGCAAAAAGTGTGCAAGCTATTTTTCTAACTTACACACTTTATTTTACAAGCTCATAAATACCGCAGTAAATTTTATGCGTCGGTTATATATCCGTAATTAATCATCTTCAGATAAATACCAACCATGTTCACTATGATAGGCTGGCGCATGAGGTACCTCGTTGCCCCAAGCTCTTTTACTCATAACATCATCAAATTTATGCAAAAGATTATACATATCTTCGCCTTGGCAATGACGCTGTCTGATTTTCTCTCGCTCTATGCTAAGTTCATCATCCGAAAGAGAATCAAACCATTTATTGCTGTATTTATCGTTGCTTCCGCTAACGTTAGCTAGTGCTGTCACTACAGTTCCCCCAATAGTAACTATAATAGCAGCAATGCCTCCTGCAACCTTTATTATTTTCTTTATCTTGTTATCCATTTTAAACCAACCTTAACTACAAATAATATAAATATACTATCATAGTTGTAAAGAATTTGCAACAGGCAAAGAAACGTAAAAAAACTAAATATGATGGCTCAAACCGAGTTATTTGGACATTGGTACGAGTGTTCATAACGGATTAATAATATCGGTTTTACAGGCAGTTACTCATAACACTACACTTTTCTTCTTTCGCTGATTTTATATACGGTATCATCACCTTCGAATTTGTCACCATTAAGTGTACATGCCTTGTATTCCGACAAATAGCCATCGTCATCATGCTTGTAGTCATACCGAATGATATCTATGACATCACTAAATAGGCTTGCGTAATAAGATGATTTTATGCCGTTTTCATCATACTCATATTCTTCATAAATTACTTCGTCTGAGATTTAATTATCATATATAAAAGCGGTGATAAACTTTTCTATCCTGCCAAATCCATCATAAAAGCAATCGCATATACAGTCAATCTGATTCTTTTTTTGGCGTTTGTTCGTTTGCACCGTGTTGCATTCAAATCTGATACCACGCGAAGTTTTCTCGTCGTAAGTGATAAATTCATTATCGGGAAAGAATCCGTCATCATCAGGGAAAAGGTACTTTACTCGTATTAATCTGCCATCACTGTCGAAGCTGTATTCATGGCTTGGCTTTGAGCGTCTGGTAACAGTTTTCAGAAGCTTTCCTCGCGTGCTGTTTCCTATCACGAGATCCTGCACAGGACTTGGACAATAAAACCCTCTGTAAATAATATCACCTTTCACCGAGTATTCCTTGCGGATGGTTTTGCGTCTTGCTTCATTATACAACTCATCATATTTATTGTTGTATTCTGCTCTTAACTCCTTATACTGATTTAACAGCGCATCCAGATATTCTCTGATTCCTTTTTCATTTGGTTTTAAAAAACAAGATGTCATATTTTCTCCTGCATTTCTATTTTGGTTTGTTATCAGATTAATTATAACATATTAAAAAGAGAATACAATAGTCTTGTACGTTAGCGAGCATAGAATTTGTAAAGCCATATTCAGAATAACAGACCGAAAAAGAAAGAGTGCTCATAACTTAAATCCGTTATGAACACTCATACTGGTCGAGGTGACAGGACTTGAACCTGCGGCATCTTGGTCCCAAATATATAAAATAGTCTGATGATAATTACATACAACCACATATAGTGGTTTCTGTTCCGGAAAACTTGCTCTTTAGCGCTCTTACCTGCACTGTTTCCAAGTGCTCCGGACGGCAATATGGTTGGGTATGTGGTCAAAAGTTTATAAAAAAATCTCCAGCTCTGCACAATTCCGTTCTTCGCCTAATACCTGATACTTTTCTGTTTTGTTCAAAATAACATCATTAAAGCCGACAGCCCTGTAACAATAGTAGGCAGGCTCATTATTTTCAAATACACCTAATGAAACTTTCTTAGCCCCATATATTTTTTTCGCGTATTTCAGTCCCAGTTGAAGCATTCTTTTTCCATACCCCTTGCCACGCTTTTCTGGATCAACGACTACAAATCCAAAACGCAATTCATCAAAAGAGTCAGTCGGTCGTCTCATGGTAAAAAAGCCTACAATTTCATTATCATCTATTGCTGTAAATGCCATAAGATTAGCGACTGCGTTAAACTGTTCTTCCGCAAGCGGATAATCGCCTAATACACCTGCCGTCCATTGATAGAACGCTTTTTCATCTTTCGTCCACGACAATATCGTCTTTGTATCATTTGTATGATATGGTCTTAATCTTAACATTTTGTTCTTCGCCTTTTACAACATAGTAAAATACAAACGCTTTTTCAGCGGTTATTTTTTCAGTTTGTATATTCTGTTTCGGTTAGAGCCCTCGGCAATAATTAAGCCTTCTTTTACTAATTCGCCGAGGTAATCTCTGGTGCGCGATGGTCTAAGGTTGATTGCTTCGGCAACATCACTCGCCTTTGCAAACTCCTTGTCCTTCATAAAATCGAGAATTGCCTGTTTTGTACGCGTGTTTATCGCCGATTTTTCATGTCAAAATATTCTTAATAAATCGCTGAAAGTTTCAATGATATATTCATATTCTTTACATTTGCCAAATCCATAATCGGCTAATACGAAAGGTATTCCTGCGACATGTGCTGATTCTCCGTCAAGCTCTGTATCACCAACATAAAACGCTTTTTTCAAATTGTTCCTTTTGACAATCAGTTTAATGTTCTCCGACTTTGGCAAACCCGTATTTCCGCTACACTCATAATCAGTAAAATACTCTTTTAATTGATGTGCTGTAAAAAAAGCATTTAAGTAGTCTGTCTGACAATTACTAACAATAAATAATGGCGCGTTGTAAAATGAAGTTGAAATAATAAAAAAGTATCCATAGCCACGATTCTGTAGTAGAATTGAGTTTGCAGACACCAATTCGAAAGGAATCATCACTATGGACAATTCCAATTGTAACACAGAGCGCAAGAAATA
>JAFTGC010000030.1 GCA_017458105.1 Ruminococcus sp.
AATATTTGGACTTAATGTAAGATTGATATGAAGAGCCCAATGCCTTAATAGGGCACGTTGGGTTCTGTGAGGGGCGTAGACGAAACCTCACATTTGAAATATAAAATAAAGAGGTGAAGTCGAGACGTCTACTCGACATTATATGAGAGTCATTACAGGGCTTGCTAAAGGCAGACGGCTCAGAACACTGGAGGGCAGTGATGTACGCCCTACAACCGACCGTGTTAAAGAGGGCGTGTTTTCTGCACTTAGCTTTAAGATAGAGGGCAGGGTGTTTCTCGACCTGTTTTCGGGCAGCGGTCAAATGGGGATTGAGGCTTTGTCAAGGGGAGCAAAAAGTGCAACCTTTGTAGACAGTTCAAAAAAATCCTTGTCTGTTATCAGCGAAAATATAAAAAAATGTCAATTTGAGGATAAAGCAAAGGTTGTTCCGGCTGATGTAAAAACATTCCTAAAAATGACAAACGAAAAGTTTGATATTGTCTACATTGACCCGCCTTACCGTATGGGCTTGATTGATGAAGTGCTTCCTCTTGTGTGCAAATGCGTAAAAGAAACCGGCACAATACTGTGTGAACATCCCGTTGATGAAAAAATTATTGAAAATTGTTGTGATTTTAGCCTTGACAGGGAGTATCGCTATGGTAAAATAAAGGTAAGCAGTTTTTGTCGCAAAATGTCTGACGAAAATGCGGAAGGAACATTATGAAAAAAATAGCAATCTGCCCGGGCAGCTTTGACCCGGTTACGCTCGGTCATGTTGATATTATTACCCGGGCTGCAAAGATGTTTGATAAGGTTATTGTGGCTGTGCTGGTGAATCCAAGCAAAAAACCCAGCTTTTCAATAAACGAGAGAATAGAGCTCTTAAAGGAAGCGACTGCTGATATTGAACGGATAGAGATAGTTTCGTTCAACGGCCTTTTGGCAAGCTATGCCAAAGAGAAAAACGCAGTTGCTGTTGTAAAAGGTTTGCGTGTGGTTTCGGATTTTGAGTACGAATTCCAGATGGCACTTACAAATAAAAAGCTCAACCCCGAGCTTGAAACAATATTCCTTACCACCAGTGCAAGGTATATGTACCTTAGCTCGAGTATGGTAAAACAGGTTGCCTCTTTTGGTGGGGATATAAGTGATTTTGTACCTGATTGTTTGTATGATAAAATTTATAACAGATTAAAAGGAGACGTGTAATATGAGAGTGGAAGATTTAATTAACGAGCTTGAGGATATGCTCAATGACGCTAAGGTTTTACCTTTGACAGGCGGTAAGGCTGTTATCGACACAGAAACAGCACTTGATATTCTTGACGAGATTCAGGACAGCCTTCCTTCAGAAATTCGTCAGGCTAAGGCAGTTGTTGCAGACAGAAATCAGATTATTGCCGAGGCAAAAAAAGAAGCCGAGGATATTGTCCGCAAAGGTGAAGAAAAGCGTAAAGAACTCGTTGAAGAGAGCGAAGTTGTAAAGCAGGCTGAAGCTCATGCTGAGGAGATTCTCAAAAATGCAAAGCATAAGTCAGCTGAAATCAAACGAGCAACTAACGATTATGTTGAGGGACTTTTCAAAAACACCGATGAAACTCTCACGGTAATGTTGGATGAAATCAGAAAGAACCGTCAGAGCCTTCACAACTCAAAGACAGCCAAACAAGCAAGAGCTGCGACTGACGGCAATGAAAATGATTAATAGAAAAAAATTAAAGTCTGTATCGGGTATGATTTCCTGATACAGATTTTTTATTATTTACAGTTTTATTATAAAAAAATCAATATTTCACTCTTATCAGTATAGCATTTGCCCCAAATATTTTTTTTAGTAATAATTTTGTAATAAATTCCTTGCAATATTTCTTTTGTTAGTATATAATAGAGGTTACTAAGGTGGCGTTTCGTGTCAATCGGTGGCATTGGTTGTTGCAAACGGTTCGGCAGGTGTCAGTTTAAATACATTTCTGAAAGGTGGCAGGTTGATATGTTCTCGGGTATGTCGGTACATTCGGTAGATTCCAAGGGCAGGATAATACTGCCCCAAAAATTCAGAGAAGAACTCGGCACAGAGTTTTATGTCACCGGTGGCTTTTCAGATAATATTCAGATAATGTCGGTTGAAGAGTTTGAAAATTTGCGAGAGCAAATTCGGCAGCTTCCCGGACAGAAAGCAATGGCACTTCAATATATTTTGTTTTCGGCGGCTACACTTGTCAGCCCTAATTCACAGGGGCGAATTCCGCTTCCGCAAACTTTGCGTGAAAACAGCGGAATTGACGGCGAGGCTGTTGTTGTGGGTATGGACTCGCGTATTGAAGTGTGGAATAAGGAAAGATTTGATAAGTTTATGGCTGTTCAGAAGCAGAAATATCTTGATGATGCACTTGAGCTTCTGAAGTTTTGAGGATGACTATGGAATTTAATCATATTTCTGTTTTGCTGAATGAGTCGGTAGCAGGTCTGAATATAAAAGAAAACGGTGTTTATGTTGACGGCACAGCCGGGGGCGGTGGTCACTCGGCAGAGATTCTTAAACACCTTAAAAACGGCAAATTAATTTCTATTGACCGTGACCCGGATGCTATAAAAACAGTCTGTGAGCGTTTTAAAGATGAACCAAATTCAATTATTATCAAGGGCTGTTTTGGCAATATGTGCTCGCTTCTCAATAACAGAGGCATCTATCAGGTTGACGGAGTACTGCTTGATATTGGGGTGAGCAGTCACCAGCTTGACAAAGATGACAGGGGCTTTAGCTACCACAAAGATGCACTGTTGGATATGAGGATGAGCCAAAGCGGAAAAACCGCAGCTGACCTTGTTAATAATCTCAGTTACGAAGAACTAAGAGATATTATCTATAAATACGGTGAAGATAAATTTGCTCCGGCAATTGCTAAGGGGATAGTTCAGGCAAGGGAAGAACAGCCTATAACAACTACAATTCAGCTTGCCGAAATTATAAAGTCAAGTGTACCTCAAAGAGTCAGACGCGAGGGTCACCCTGCACGCAAGACCTTTCAGGCACTGCGTATTGAAGTGAACGGCGAACTTAGTCAGCTTGAAAAAGGGCTTGACGATGCCTTTGAACTTCTCGGCAAAGGCGGCAGGCTTGCCGTAATTACTTTCCATTCCTTGGAGGATAGAATTGTAAAACAGCGTATGGCATCTTGGTGCCGTGGCTGTACTTGCCCAAAGGACTTTCCTGTTTGTGTTTGTGGCAACAAACCAAAAGCAAAACTTATTAACAGAAAGCCCATTGAGCCGTCAGAGGAAGAATTGGAAAATAACCAAAGAAGCCGAAGTGCAAAATTGCGTATTTGTGAAAAAATATAAACTATTATTATTGTTTTTGTGCTTTATGCAAAATAACAAAAAACAACCGAAGAAAATGTTGCTTTTTACTGGACAAAGCGAGCACTTTGCGGTAAAATAGCAATGTTTGGTGTTTTGTATATTATACGAAATAAACAACAGATTATAAATTAATTTTATATAGGACAGGATATGTGTTTTTGCGTATCTTTTTTGTGATATAGTGATTAGGTGAAGATATGGCATTTGTTAGCAACAATAATGCGTACGACATCTCCCTGTTTGATGAAAGCAATGCGGCGGTACAGTCTCCTGCCAGAAAGCGACCGGAGAGACGTCCCCAGCGAAGACGACAAAATCAGAACAGGAACAAAGTGGTGCGTATACCACGCAAAAAAATTGAACAGAACAGACGCCGTAAGCACAATAAGTTGAAGCTTGCGTTTGGCTTTACAATATCGGCAATTATCGTTTTTGTAACAGGTATAATTATATATGGTAATGTACAGATGACAGAACTTAACCAACAGATTGCCGATGCTGAGGAAACTTTGAAAAACACTCAAAGTGAATACACTCAGATGCAGATGAATGTTGATGCAAAATATACAACATCAATAATTGAGGAGTATGCAAAAAATGAGCTTGGTATGACAAAAGCGACAAATGCTCAAAAGGAGTTTGTGGATCTTTCCGATGGTGATAAGGCTGAAATTACGGTTAAATCAGAGGAAAGTATTTTTGATAAAATAGCAGATGCAATATCCTCTTTGTGGTCATAACTGTTAAGTTCGGATAATAAAATTATAAAGGCAATACTGTAGATGTTGTTTGTATGGTTTTGTCGGGGGAATGAGAGGGTAAAGAAAGTTGAGAGCCATTCAAAACTTGCTTTACTCTTTTTTGCAGACAATGCGGCAATCTTTATTTTATAGAAAGGAAAAGACCTTTAATGATTAAATCAGAGAAAGGTGCAAAGCAAAAGTTAGGGCAACGCACGGTTGTGTTGCTTAGCATAATATTGATAGTGGGTTTTGGTGCAGTTATTGCAAGAATTGCGTATTTGCAGCTTGTTAAGGGCGAAGAACTCAGTCAAAAAGCTGTTGAACAACAGCTTCACGATACTGAAATTTCTGCCAAGCGTGGTACAATTTATGACCGTACGGGCAAGGTGCTGGCACAAAGTGCATCTGTTTGGCGTGTGGTTATGGCTCCTGCCAATTTCAAAACAGACGAACAGCGTAAGGTTACTGCAAAAGGGTTGTCTGAAATTCTTGATCTGGATTATGATGATGTTCTTGAGCTTACTAAACAAAATTCATACTATGTTAATGTAAAGCGTAAAGTCGAGAGTGCCGAGCGTAAAAAACTGCTCAAACTTATGGATACCCTTAAAGAAAAATATGAACTTAGCAATGTAATAGATTTGCTCGATGATTACAAGCGTTATTACCCTTATAATGAGCTTGCTTCGTCGGTTATTGGATTTACGGGTTCTGACGATCAGGGGCTTTCAGGTATTGAATATCAATATGATGACTATCTTTCAGGAACATCAGGAAGGCTTGTTTCGGCAAAGAACTCACGGGGTACCGATATGCCGTTTGATTATGAGCAAAATGTTGCTGCTGAGGACGGTCACGACCTTGTACTTACCATTGACGAAACCTGCCAGTCTGTGCTTGAAAAATATATGACACAAAACATAATTGACTTTGGCGTTTATAACCGTGCATGTGGAATCCTTATGGATGTTACTAACGGAGATATTCTCAGTATGGCAACCGTGGGCGGTTTTAACCTCAACGATCCTTACACAATTGCCGATAAAGAAAAACGCAAAGAAATAAAAGCAATAAAGGACAAAACAAAAAAGCAAAAGGCTTATAATGAGGCACTTCAAGAGCAGTGGAGAAACAAGGCGATTTCCGATACTTATTACCCGGGTTCGGTTTTTAAAATCATAACTTCGGCAATGGCTCTGCAGGAAAATGTAATTGATGCCGACACCAGCACATTCTACTGTTCAGGTTCAATGAAAGTTGCCGATAAGGAGATTGGCTGTCATAACCTTTCAGGTCACGGAACTCAGACATTTGAACAGGCTATCATAAATTCGTGCAACCCTGCATTTATGCAGATTGGCGAAAAAGTCGGTGCTGAAAAATATTGGGAGTATTACCAGGCTTTTGGTTTTTCTGAACTGACAGGAATTGACCTTCCGGGTGAAAGTGAGGATATTTTCTTCTCAGAAGATGGTTCAATGCAGGTTGTTGACTTGGCGGTTGCTTCTTTCGGTCAGGGTATTTCTATCACTCCTATACAGATGATAACGGCTGTTTCAACAGTTGCAAACGGCGGTAACCTTGTTCAGCCTCACATTGTAAAGCAGATTAAGGATGCTGACGGAAATGTTGTAAAGAACTTCGACAACACTGTTAAAAGGAAGGTTGTATCAGAAGATGTTACAAAAACTATTAATAAATGCCTTGAGGATAATGCTATACAAAACGGTGTAAAATGCGGTTATGTTGCAGGCTACAGGGTTGCAGGCAAAACCGGTACTTCCGAGAAACTCTATGACAGTAACGGCGACGGCGAAGAGGATTATATATCTTCGTTTGTAGGCTATGCTCCCGCTGATGACCCTAAGTACGCTATGCTTTTGTTCTTTGATACACCAACAGGCGATAACTACTACGGCTCAGTTGTTGCGGCTCCGGTCTTTTCAGAAGTTATGGAAGAACTGCTTCCTTACCTTGAGGTTGAAACAGAGTACACAGATGAAGAACTGGAAAACCTCGATGCAGTTGCAGGAACATACACGGGACTTACTGTTGAACAGGCACAGCAGCAGGCGGAGCAGGATAACATTATTGCCGTTGTAAAGGGTAACGGTGATAAGGTCGTTGCTCAGGTTCCTGAGGCAGGTTCAACTGTTCCTAACGGAGGCACTGTTGTACTTTATACTGATAAAGAGTCCGCTACTCAGACGGTAGAAATACCTAACCTTGTGGGTTACTCGCTAAGCGAGGCTAACGAAATTGCGGCTCAGTGCGGTCTTAACCTTTCGGTTAAGGGTGCGTCAACGGCTAGTGATGCAATCTCTACACAGCAAAGTTTGGCTGAAGGCACTAAGGTTGCCGAGGGAACGGTTGTTACAGTGACATTCTCGGCACAAACGGGTGTTGCCGACTAAATAATAAAATAGTTATAATATATAAAGAAGTAAAAATGAGGTGATTGAATGACAACGGGTATCTGGTCCATTGGGGCAGCAGTTCTGGCGTTTGTAATTTCAGCAGTGGTGGGTAAGTTTCTTATCCCCGTGCTGCACAGAATGAAGTATGGCCAGACTATTTTAGATATTGGTCCGTCATGGCACAAGAAAAAACAGGGTACTCCTACAATGGGCGGTATTATGTTCATCGTTGCGATTGTTATTTCTACGGGTGTTGCAATCCTTTTGTTGAACCTTTTCGGTAAAGTTTATGAGCCGACCGGTTATTCGCTTAAAAAAGAAACTTTCTGCGTTCTTATTAGTCTTGGTATGTCGGTTCTTTACGGCGTTGTCGGTTTTATTGATGACTATATCAAAGTTGTCAAGAAGCGTAACCTCGGACTCACTGCAAAACAGAAGCTTGTTATGCAGTTCGGTATTGCAATTGTTTATGTGGCTGTAAATGCAATTTTTGGCTACGGTTCAACAACTTACATTCCGTTTTTTGGTAATGTTGAACTTGGCTCGTTTGCAATCACATACTATATAATCAGCGTAATAATAATTGTGGGAATCGTTAATGCAGTAAACCTCGCAGACGGAATTGACGGACTTGTAGGCTCAGAAACTTTCTTTGTCGGTCTTGCATACATGGTTATTGCAAGTATGATGACACAGCCTTGTTCAACAATTATTTCAGCGGCTGTTTCCGGCGGTTGCCTTGGATTTCTTGTATGGAACTTCCATCCCGCGAAAGTATTTATGGGTGACACCGGCTCGCTGTTTTTGGGCGGTATAGTTTGTGCAATTGCATTTGGTATGAATATGCCGATTATACTGGTTCCGCTTGCATTAATTTATCTAATCGAGATGTTCTCGGTTATTCTGCAAGTTTCTTACTTCAAGCTGACTCATGGCAAAAGGTTATTTAAAATGAGTCCGATTCATCATCATTTTGAAAAGTGCGGTTGGAGCGAAGTTAAAATTGTAGTTGTATTTAGTACCTTCACAGCGGTTGTGGGTGCTTGCGTAGCACTTTGGGTGCTGTTTGGATTACATTAAAATTATTTAAGTTATAAAGCTTTGAAAGGAGGAGGAATATGTCGACAGAAACACTCAGGCGCGTATCTGATGAAAAAAGGCGTCGTACCTCAAGGGGTAGTTCCGGAAGGACAAATAACAGAAAAGCTAAAAGTAGTACCGGGCGTAAGTTTTTCAACCGTGGGATGGGTCTTGATCTGCCGTTTTTGATAATTGTCCTTATACTAATGGTGGTGGGTTTGATAATGATGTTTTCTGCATCATACCCTGTTGCTTATTACAATCAAAATGGCGACAGCTTTTACTTCCTTAAAAGACAGCTGATTTTTGTTATTTTGGGCATTGCGTGTATGCTTGTAATTTCATTTATTGACTACCACTCCCTTCACAGGCTTTCGTATATGTTTTTAGGAATTTCGTATTTTTCACTTATACTCGTGCTTTTTTTGCCGGCGGTCAATAATGTTCATCGCTGGGTCGGAGTTGGTTCCTTTGGCATACAGGCTTCGGAGATTTCAAAGTTTGCGATAATACTTTTTATGGCTCATTGGGGTAGCTTGTATTACGATAAAATGGGTACGATTAAGTACGGAGTTTTACCGGCAGTTCTTTTGTTTGGTACTACGGCAGGACTGCTTGTGCTTGAACCTCACTTTTCGGGTATAGTAATCATATTTCTTCTCACACTCATAATGCTCTTTATTTCGGGCATTAATGTAAAGTGGCTTGGAATGGCAGGCATAGTTGCAGTGATTGCATTTTTCATAGCATGGGCAACGGGTATGCTGTCTTACGCTATGCAGAGAATGGACGGCTGGGGTCAGGCACTTGAATATACGACAAAAGAGATGTGGAACACAACCTGGCAAACAAGAAACAGCCTTTACGCAATCGGTTCAGGTGGATTGTTTGGACTCGGACTGGGAAATTCAAGGCAAAAATATCTGTTTTTGCCTGAACCGCAGAACGACTTCATCTTTGCAATTGTATGTGAAGAATTGGGTCTGATAGGTGCAATTACAATTTTGCTTATTTTTGCACTTTTGGTATGGAGGGGCATTACACTTTCTTTGCGTGCTCCCGACCGCTTTGGCAAACTTTTGGGAATCGGTCTTACTTCACAGATTGGTTTGCAGGTTATACTGAATATTTTGGTTATAACCGACTGGCTGCCTAATACCGGTATCAGCCTACCGTTCTTCTCCTACGGCGGCAGCTCTATGATAGTGCTTTCGGCACAGATGGGTGTTGTGCTGTCAATATCCAGACAAGCAAATATAGAAAAAGCTTAGGGCTGTACCGCACAATATTTGTGCGGCAGGGTCTTATACATATTCAATTTGTAGGTTTCGGCAATGCTTTGTTTTAGGCATTGCCTATAAGCCTATTATCGAGGTGATTAAAAATGAGAATACTTTTCGCCGGTGGCGGTACAGCGGGGCATATCAACCCTGCACTTGCAATAGCCGGATATATAAGGGAAAAAAATCCTGAGGCAGAAATCCTTTTTGTCGGCAATAAGGGTGGTATGGAAGAACGCCTTGTTCCGCAAGCAGGGTTCAATTTTGAAAGAATTGTCATAAGCGGTTTTAAACGCAGTTTTGGCATAAAAGCAATCGGTCACAATTTTATGACTGTTGAGCGTATGTTTTCGTCGTCTTTGGTATCAAAAAAAATCATCAAGGATTTTAATCCCGACTTAGCCATAGGCACAGGCGGTTATGTAAGCGGACCTGTTTTAAGAACGGCTGCAAAAATGGGAATACCTATTATTATTCACGAGCAAAACGCCTACCCCGGAGTAACTACAAAAATGCTCTCCAGACTTGCCAAAAAAGTTATGCTTGCAATTCCCGACGCTAAAAAGCACCTTGACGCAAACCTTGACTTTGTTATAACAGGTAACCCTGTAAGGCAGGAAATTCTTTCTGCAAACAAGGCAGACGCAAGGGCAGAGCTGGGGCTTGACGAGCGTCCTGTTGTGCTTTCCTTTGGTGGTTCGCTTGGTGCAAGGAAGATTAACGAAAACCTCGCAGATTTAATTGCCAGAAGCGGTAAGGACGGTAAGTATCAACACATTCATGCTTACGGTCAGTACGGAAAGTGGTTCCCTGAACTTGTTAAGGAAAAGGGAACGGATATTGAAAAATGCAGCAATCTTGATGTGAGAGAATATATAAACAATATGGCAATATGCCTTGCGGCGGCTGATGTTGTAGTTTCAAGAGCAGGTGCCATTACACTTTCTGAGATTCAGGCACAGGGTAAACCTGCAGTTCTGATTCCGTCCCCGAATGTTGCGGAAAATCATCAATTCCACAATGCTATGTCACTTGTAAATCAAAAGGCGGCAGAGATTATAGAAGAAAAGGACTTAACCCCTGAGCTGTTGACAAAAAAGGTTGACAAACTGCTTTCAAGCCGTGAAATACTTGAAGAATATAGCCAAAATGCTAAAAAAATGGCTATTGTGGATGCAAACGAAAGAATATATAATGTTGTTAAGAGCCTTGTAAAAAGTAATTAATGGACGAATAATCACAAATACACAATCCCGTCATAAAATATGAAGCAATGGTTTTAATATTTTTACTATAGGCGGAGGGGCATTGATTCCTGACGCTGCAAAAAAGGGTGTTGTGTGTGGCTGTTAAGCTGATTGTGAACGGTCGTAAAAAGCTATCGGGACAGGTGGACATTCAGGGAGCAAAAAACAGTGCGTTGCCGATACTTTCGGCAACGCTCCTCACCGGCGGAGAAAATATTCTCCACTGTTGCCCTCATATAAGTGACATAAATGCTGCAATACGGATTCTCCGTTACCTTGGCAGCAGTGCATATATGGAGGGGCATACGGCTGTGGTACGATGTGATAACATTGTTCACAGCGAAATTCCCGAAAATTTAATGAGGGAAATGCGTTCTTCTATAGTTTTTCTCGGTGCGATTATTGCACGCACCGGTCGTGCAAGGCTGTACTTTCCCGGAGGGTGCGAGCTGGGCCCCCGCCCGATTGATTTGCATCTGAATGCTCTGCGAAAAATGGGAGTGGCTATTGATGAACGCCATGGGTGTATTTCCTGCAAAGTCTGTGACAGACTGCACGGTGCCAGAATTTCTCTGCCGTTCCCGAGTGTTGGTGCTACCGAAAATATAATTCTTGCGGCGGTACTTGCAAAAGGAACAACGGTGATTTCAAATGCCGCAAGAGAGCCTGAAATTTCAGACCTTTGTGAATATCTTAACAAATGTGGAGCAAGAATTTACGGAGCAGGAGAAAGCAAGATTGTAATTGACGGTGTGGAAGAGCTCAACGGCTGTGTCCATACCATAATACCTGACAGAATCGTAGCCGCCACACTTATGGCTGCTGCTGCTGTGACAGGGAGTGAAATTACCCTAAACGGTGTTATTTCAAGTCATATAGATTCTATTATCCCTATGTTTGAGGAATCGGGCTGTAAAATCTTTATAGATAACGGAAAACTCCACATGACTTGCCCCGATAACCTCAGTTCGTTTAAATCCGTGCGAACAATGCCGTACCCGGGATTTCCGACAGACGCTCAGGCAGTTATGATGGCGGTTGCCTGTGTTGCTAAAGGTACAACGGTGTTTGTCGAAAACATATTTGAGAGCCGATACCGCCATGTTGAAGAGCTCACAAGATTGGGTGCTAACATAAAGGTTGCAAACAAAGTGGCAGTTGTTGAGGGTGTTAATCACTTATTTGGTGCCAAAGTTACAGCAAGGGAGCTAAGGGGTGCTGCTTCGTTGGTAGTTACCGGGCTATGTGCGGAAGGCGTTACTGAAATAGAGGGTATAAACTTCCTCGAAAGAGGCTACGAAAACCTGGAGGTAACTCTTTCTGAACTGGGTGCAGACATAAAAAAGGTATAAGAATATAAAATTTGTATTCGATAAAACAGCAGATACATAGAAAAAATCTATAAGGGGTGTATCTGCCGTTTTATGGGATAGAAGTATAATTTGGAATGAGTGTGAGAAATGGCGAATAAGCGAAAAAGAAAGAAAAATCGCCGTAATACTGTCCGAAACAACAGTAGGCGTAAAAATAATCGTAATTTGAATTCACCAAAAGAAACCCCACAGAAAGACAATTCTGTTTCTAACAACAGAAAAAATTTTGAACAGCGTAAAACTTCAAGTACCTCAGTGCGAAATACATCGGATAATCGTGCAAGGCAAAGACGAAAAAGCAGTTCGACACAATCCAATGATGTTATAAATTTTACTAATACGGGGATAAACCGTTTTGTAAACAAACTGGTTATAGATGACGAAAAAAAGGCAAAAAAAGAGGCTCGTCGCCGTTCTTTAAGCAAGTATAACATTTTTGCAAAGCCGGAGCCTAGGCGTAGGACCAAAACATCGTCAAACAGCGATTATGATTTTCTCGGTGGAAACAAAGATATTTACGGTGATGAGTATTACGACAAAGCGGCTATGCGTAGAATTCAACGAAAAAAACGCAGAAAAAAACCGCTTACCATAAAAATGCTCCGCAGAAGAAAGGTAATTACCTGCGGTCTGCTTGTTGTGGCTATTGCGGCTGCATGTATAGTGCTGTCGCTTACGGTGTTGTTCCGTACAGAGGGTTATACTGTCAGCGGTTCAACCCGATATGACGATCAAGAGATAATAGATGCCTGCGGAATTTCAATAGGAGAAAACATTTTTATAGCCAACAAAAAAGCAGCCGAACAGCGTCTTATCAATGCGTTCCCTTATATATCAGATGTTGATGTCAGGGCGAGCTTCCCCGATAAAATCAAGATAAAAATTACAGAGGGTAAACAGAGTTATCAGGTTAAGTATTCTGGCAATGAGTACAGTGTTGTTTCGGCAGAAGGCAGAATTTTAAAGATTAATAACGGTAAAATAAAAAATCTGCCTGTTGTAAAGGGGCTTTCTCTAAAATCAACAACGGTTGGCTCTTATGTTGAATACAGTGATAAAAATGCTGCGGCAGCCCTTGAAATGATTGTAACCAGTGTTTCAAAACATAACTTTAACGGACTGACCGAAATTAACATTAAGAATAAGGCTAACATTAATGTTGTTTATGATGGCAGAATCACAATCCGCATAGGTGTTCCTGAGCAGGTGGATTATAAAATTCGTACTGCAATGGCAATTATTAACGAAAAACTTGATCCGAACAACACAGGGGCAATTGCCGGTGACCTTGATGTAAGTGCCTGCAACACAACTAAACGAAGTTATTTTAACGAGAAAATTCTTGATAATAGTGAAAAACAGACAACGACCCAGTCTGCTACTCAAACACAGGACGATTCTGATAACAATGACAACTCGTTTGTTGATGCGGACAATGACGGAATACCTGATGATTCGACCGATTACAATTATGATTCAACCGACAGTTACGAAACATATGATTACGGCGTTGATACCAATGACAATACCGTTTATGACACCGGTTTGGAGTCGGTTGACAGCAGTTATTCAGAGTGGTAACATATTTTGATAAATTAATATTTTAACATACAATATATAGGTACCAATATTTATATTTTTGGATAAGTGCCGAAATTACTTGATTTTTTTACATATTTGTGTTAAGTTATATATTAGACATTCTGTCATTACAGGATTTAAAATCTTTTTTATAGTTATAGTTAAGTTCGCAAGGAGGAAGTATAATGGCTTTTGAGTTAGAAAATGAACCAATGAATTATTTGCCGGTTATCAAAGTTATAGGTGTTGGCGGCGGTGGCGGCAATGCTATAAATCGTATGGTAACTTCAGAGGTAAAAAATGTTGAATTTATCGCAGTAAATACAGATGAGCATGTTTTGCAGTTTTCTAAAGCAGATAAAAAAATCCAGATTGGTGAAAAAATAACAAGAGGTAAGGGTGCAGGTTCAAAGCCTGAAATCGGACAGCAGGCTGCAGAGGAATCCCGTGAAGAAATCGCAGCGATTCTTAAAGATACAGATATGGTATTTGTTACAGCCGGTATGGGCGGCGGCACAGGTACAGGAGCAGCTCCTGTTGTTGCAAGTATTGCTAAGGAGCTTGGCATACTTACTGTTGCTGTTGTTACAAAGCCGTTTGCTTTTGAAGGCAAAAAAAGAATGGCACAGGCTGAGCAGGGGATAGAGGCTCTTGCTACTTCTGTTGATTCTCTTATTATTGTTCCTAACGAAAGACTTAAATACTACAGCGAACAATCAATAACTCTTAAGAATGCTTTTGGTATTGCTGATGATGTTCTTCGTCAGGGTGTTCAGAGTATTTCCGATCTTATCCTTGTTCCGGGTCTTGTAAACCTCGACTTTGCCGATGTTACAGCCATTATGAAGGACGCAGGTTATGCACATATGGGTATCGGTAAGGCTTCAGGTAAGGATAAGGCTACACTGGCTGCTGAGCAGGCAATTTCTTCACCTCTTCTTGAAACTGCAATTGACGGTGCAAAGGGTGTTATCATCAATGTTACCGCATCTGCTGATATTTCACTTGAGGATATTGACATAGCTTCCACAATGATTTCAGAAAAGGCAGCAGACGATGCTAACATTATCTGGGGTGCTGTTATTGACGAAAATATGGAGGACGAAATCAGCGTTACTGTTATTGCCACAGGTTTCAACGGTGATGACGATGATGATAAGAAAGTTGCTGAACCATCTTTTGCAAAGCCGGCGGCAGCTCCTGCTAAGAAAGAAAAGAAAAAGATTGACGATGATGACGATACTTTCTATGATATTATGTCAATCTTCAATAAATAATTTTGCTGTAAAAAATCGGCTGGCTCACAGTTATGTGAAGCCAGCCTTTTAATTTATAACGGTTTTATTCCGAAATAAGATAGAATTTCAAGTATAATTCCGCATATTATCGAGGATGAAATTCCGTAAACCAAAACCGGACCTGCTATTACAAACATCTTAACACCAAGCCCAAGTATAAGACCCTCGCTTTTGAACTCTATTGCAGGGGCAGCTATTGAGTTTGCAAAACCTGTTATCGGTACAAGCGTGCCTGCACCTGCGTGTTTTGCTATGTCGTCATAAAGTCCGAGGAAGGTCAGCAGTATTCCCAGAAATATCAGAGTAACCGAAACCAGTGTACCGGCATCCTCTTTGTTTATGCCAAGGTTTTGGTAGATGTTCATAAAACCTTGCCCGATTGCACATATCAAACCTCCTATCAAAAATGCTTTTGTGCAGTCCTTTACAATAGGGCTATCGTGGCTGTGTTTTTGTACCAGTTTATCATATTCTTGATTTGTCATATTATATCACCAAAAATATTTTTACCGTATTTCTTTTATTTATACTATTTATTTTCCTACCGAATTGTGGTAAACTGTTCTTATTAAATTTAAAAAGGAAAATATTATGTATTATCTTGATAACAGTGCTACTACTGCTGTTGGCAGTAAAGCCGTGCAGGCAGTACTTGATGTTATGACAAATAATTTCGGCAATCCAAGCTCTCTCCATAAACTAGGTTACGAAGCATCACTGGTTCTTGACAAAGCTCGTTTGGTGATTGCAAATTCTATTGGGTGCGATAACCGTGAGGTTTACTTTACTTCCGGGGGGACTGAGGCAAATAACCTTGCCGTTTTGGGTGCCGCTGAAGCTCGCAAAAGAAGAGGCAACAAAATTGTGACGACGGCAATTGAACATCCTTCTGTTCTTGAAAGTATGAAAGAACTGGAAAATCGTGGATTTGAAGTGACTTACCTCAGCCCCAATGAAAAAGGCGAGATTACCGTAAAACAACTCTCTGATGCAATTGATGAAAAAACTGTCTTGGTTTCGGTTATGACTGTTAATAATGAAACAGGACTTATTTTGCCAACTGATAAAATCGCCTCCATTATAAAGAGGAAAAAGTCCAATGCACTTTTTCATACCGACTTTGTTCAGGGTTACGGTAAGATTAATTGCAAGGTTAAAAAAATCGGTTGTGACTTACTGACGGTTTCTGCCCATAAGGTGCACGCTCCCAAAGGCGTTGGAGCTTTATATATAAAAAAAGGCGTAAATATTAAACCTCGTTCCTTCGGAGGTTTGCAGGAGAGTAAAATTCGCTGTGGAACTGAGGCTTTGCCGTTTATTGCGGGGTTTGCCGAAGCTGTAAACGAATTTGATGTGGGGGGCAACTTTGCAAAAGTTTCCTCATTGAATGAGTATTGCGTGGAAAAACTTCGGGAAATACCTGAAGTTGTGATTAACAGTTCTGATTTTCCGTATATTATAAACATTTCGACAAACTGCGTTATGAGCCAGACTATGCTGTCGTTTCTCTCGGATAAGTACGGAGTTTATGTCAGCTCGGGTTCAGCGTGCCACAAAGGCGAACTCAGTCATGTGCTTAAAGCGTATGGCTATGATGCAAGGCGGATAAATTCGGCACTCAGAATAAGTTTTTGCGAAAGTAACACAACTAAAGATGTTGATATGTTTATAACTGCACTTAAAGACGGATTAAATACACTGGTGCGTTTTTAAATAATGTAAGCTCAAGCTGAGCAGATAATACCCCCTTGGGAGCGTTAACTCTCAAGGGATTTTTATTATTTTCGCCAAAAATAAAAAAAGCTATGGAAATACATCGGTTATTATGTTATTATATAATATGGTATAGTGGATAAACATAAGAAAAATTAAGAAAGAGTATATTATGAAAGAAATAGTTTTAATAAAAGTCGGAGAAATTGTTCTCAAAGGACTTAACAGAAAAAATTTTGAAAGTATGCTGATTAAGAACATCAAGCACGCTTTAAACGGAACATCAAGGTGCAAGGTTAATTCGGCTCAGTCAACAATCTATGTAGAGCCTTTGTATGACGATGCGGATATTGAAGAAATATGCGAAAGATTGCAGAAAGTTTTTGGAATAGTGGCTTTTCACCGTGCGGCTGTTGCCGAAAAAACAATGCAGGATATTACTTCTGTGGCACTAAGCTATCTGGAAGATTACCTCGATACAGCCTCGACTTTTAAGGTTGAGGCAAAACGAAGCGATAAGAAATTTCCGCTGAATTCCCCTCAGATTTGCCGTCAGCTTGGTCATGATATTTTACAGAAGTTCGACCATCTTAGCGTGGATGTCCATAATCCTGATGTTCAGGTCACAGTGGAAGTGCGTGATTTTGGTGCTTACATACACGCAGGGGTTATCAAGGGAGCAGGCGGTGTACCTGTAGGCTCAAGCGGAAACGGTACAATCCTTATCAGCGGTGGTATTGATTCGCCTGTTGCTGCATGGATGATGGCAAAGCGTGGATTAAGACTGAATGCTGTTCATTTTGCTTCACCGCCTTATACTTCACAGCGTGCAGAGGATAAGGTGGTAAGGCTGTTGCAAAAAGTTGCGGGTTACGCAGGAAACATAACGATGTATGTTGTGCCTTTTACCGAAATTCAGGAAACCATTCGCAATAAGTGTCCTGAAGAGCTTTTTACAATAATAATGCGTAGGCTTATGATGCAGATTTCGCAACATATCGCTCAGGATACGGGCAGTTCCTGCCTTATAACGGGTGAGAGTCTGGGTCAGGTTGCTTCACAGACTATGCAGGCAATTGTAACAACCGATGAAGCTGCCGATATGGTGGTGTTCAGACCTCTTATCGGTATGGATAAGGAAGAAATAGTTAAAATTTCACGCAAAATTGATACCTTTGATATTTCTATCGAGCCGTATGAGGATTGCTGTACCGTGTTTACACCTAAGCATCCAAGAACAAAGCCTGTTCTTAAATATGTAAAACAGGCACAGGAAGATGCCGGATTTGACAGTATGGTAGAAACAGCACTTAATAACCTTAAAGTAATTAACATATCATCCTCAAAATAAAAAACGAATTCTGGGATTTGAATGAAAGTACTACTGTTTTTGGATAAACGGATAAAAGTAAATAAAGCAACTATTCTTCATCGGGTAAGCAATGTTGACTACGCTGATTTTGCATATAAAATCAGCCCGTCAAACTTAAAGAAAGCTGTGCGGTTGGTGCTGAAAAAGCATAGCGGAGTTAGTCAGATTATTACTTCGGGCGTATGCAATACCGAGCGGATTTTCCGCCGCACTTATGCCGATACAATTGCTATGCTTGAAAAAAAGTTAAACAGACAAAAAAATGATGAGCAAAATGAGCTTGCCGCAGATAATCCCGAAAATATCTTAAAAACGGAGGGCACCCCATATCCGATTTTAAGTAAACTTGGCATCTGTTGGGATAAGCTCAAAAACTGCACTTATCGGCGTAGAAAAATTGTGGTTTTTACAAGCCGATACGGTTTTCTTTGTAAGGCGGATGGTGTAGAGTACCTGGCACTTGAACATACTGATGCAGAAATTGTTAAAAGTGCCGAGGCTTTGTTTGCACAAAAACTCGGCGAAGAAGCTTCAGAAACTGTCAAGGAGTACGATAGGGCGGTCAACCGATTTATCCACAACCACATCCCGTTGAAAACCGACAGCAAAAGCGAGGTTGTTCGTAAAACGGTGCAGAATTTTGCAGCGGTTGCATTTGTTGTTGCGGCGGTTGTTTTGCTTTATAACGGTGTTTACAAATCTGTGGAGAACACGGCTATACAGTCGGAAATTCAGTCGATTTATTATGACGGCGAAACTTCTTCCGAGGCAAAAAAGCAGGACCATACAAAAAACTTTAAAAAATTACAGTCCATAAATAAGGATATTGTTGCGTGGATTTCGATAGACCACACAAACATAGATTACCCCGTGCTTTATCACAAAGGTGACGCTCTCAACGAACAGTACTATCTTTACCGTGATTACAACAAGAACTATTCCGATTACGGGAGCATTTTTATTGATTTTCGCAGTCAGCAGGGTATTAACAGCAAGAATGTAATTATGCACGGTCATCATATGAATGACGGCAGTATGTTTGCCAATTTGCTCAAATACGGCAAAACTTCAATTGATTTGGATTTTTACAAAAAAAGTCCGACTGTAGCTTTCAGTACACCTCAAAACGGTACCGAAACTTACAAAATTATTTCTGTATTCAAAACACCCGGTTATATCAAGGATGATGAATTTTTTAATTATATGCAGGGCGACTTTGCAAGCGAAGCAGAGTTTATGAACTATGTATATAATGTCCGTGTGCGTTCAATGGTAAACTGCCCTGTCGATGTCAATGAGGATGATAGTTTGATAACACTTTCTACCTGTTCTTATGAGCCGTATGATGGCTACAGAACGGTGCTTGTTGCCCGAAAAACCCGTGACGGCGAAAGCACAAAAGTTGATGTTGCAAATGCTAAGAAAAATACAAAGGCTTTTTATCCTGATGATTTTTGTTACCGTTACGGCATAAAGCAGACGAAAATAACTTCGTTTAAAACAGAGTATAAAAAGGGTAATATTGACTGGTACGACGGCGACGGTCAGCTGGATGGGAGTCAAAAACTTACAGGCGGTAAATTTGTCCGTGATGAACTGAAAAAGCAGAGCACAACCGAAAAGAAAAAAGATAAAAAGAAAAACACCTCCACGGAGGAAACTTCTTCAACTGACCTAACATCCACTACAAAAGAAAGTACGACCCAAGCAAAAGAAACAACCACTGCAACCGCTACAACAACTACAACTGAGCCTAAAGCCAAGGTTTACACGGTTAAATTTTATAATGCAAACGGCAAGGTTATAAAAAATCAAAAGGTAAAAGACGGAGAGAGTGCCAAAGCACCGAAACCGCCTAAAAAGAAAGCCAACAATCGTTATACATATACATTTGTAAGGTGGAATAAGTCGTTTAAAAAAGTACACAGCAACTTGAAAATTCGTCCTGTATATAAATCCAAAAAAATCGTAGTACATACCATAAAAACTACTACCGTTCCTAAGACAAAGGCTGCTACAATAACTAAACCGACAACCGTACCTGTTCATACAGAGCCTCAAACTGCCGAGCCTTATGTTACTGAACCGATATATGACGAAGAATAACCGGAGGATAAAAATGAAATGTGATTTGATATTTTATCTGGCAAAAAAAACCGCACTGTGCCAAAAACAGCTTGCTCATATATTATCTGACAGACAGTATGAGTTAAATACAATAACAGCGGCAACCACCCCCGAAAGTTTGGGTATGCAGCTTAACGAGGATTTATCTTGCGTGAACCTTGTGTTTATAGCAGGAGGACTTAAAGAGAATGATGTACGCAGTATTACAAATGTACTTTCAAAGGCACTTGCCAATTCTTCAACCGATATTATCCCAAAGCGTGTAAAAAACGAGGACGGTTCAGACGGCTATATTTTGAGGAGCGGACGGCAGACAATAGTCTGCCTGCCTGATGACCCTGAGCAAATAGAATCTATGTTGAATGATGTAATGCTAAACTATCTTGACAGGGTCTATGAGTAAAATCTCTCAAAGGAGGTAAATATGCGTCGAAGTGACAGAGAAGTTAAAAGTTTTGATGATATTGTAAAAATTATGCAAAAGTGCGATGTTTGCCGCCTTGCACTTAATAATGACGGCTATCCGTACATACTGCCGTTGAATTTTGGGCTTTCGGTAAATGAAAATAAAATTGTATTGTATTTTCACGGTGCAACAGAAGGCAAAAAGTATGAGTTGATTGATAACGATAACCGTGCAAGCTTTGAAATGGACTGTTCACATAAATTAGTGACAGAACTTGAGCGTGGCAACTGTACTATGGAATATGAAAGTGTAATAGGACAAGGTCATATTGAAATGATTCCCGATGATGAAAAGTATGATGCACTATGTATTTTGATGAAGCATTATCATCAGGAGCATTTTCCATTTAATAAGGCAGTAATGCCCGCGACAAAGGTGTTTAAATTAGTGGTAGAGAATGTGACAGGTAAAGTCAGAATGACGAGAACCGATAAACATTAAGTCGATTATAAGGATGTTTTTTTGTAATGACTTTTCGTTGTTTTTAACAACGCTGTCGGGTGTTTAGTGGATTTGAAATTATTAAAAAAATAACCCCCATAGGGCTAATTAACCTGTGGGGGTTGTTATTTTGTACAAAAAAATAAAGTTTTTGCAAAAAGCTGCAAAAACCTCTTGACATTTAATTCCAAAACCTTTATAATGATTTGGCATAATATCGTGAGAAAGTATGTATTCCCTCAACCTACGATTGAATATTACCACAAGAACTTTGTCTTGTCAAGTGGGTTTTGAGAATTAAAAACGCAAGTGAATGATATACATACTCACGGACAAAAAAGATGTAGTGCAAATATACAGAAGGAGTGAACTAAAGTGGTAGATGTCAAACCTGTTAAGCTTGGCAACAACGAGCGAATGTCCTTTGGCAAGATTGATGAAGTCATTGATATGCCTAACCTGCTCGACATTCAGAAAAAGTCTTACCAGTGGTTCCTTGACGAAGGTCTGAGGGAAGTTTTTAAGGATGTTTCGGGTATTGTTGATTATACCGGCAACCTTGTCCTTGACTTTATGGACTATGAACTCGATGTTGATAAGCCGAATTATTCCGTCATCGAATGTAAGGAAAGAGATGCCACATACTCAGCCGCTTTGAGGGTTGTCGCAAGATTGCTCAACAGAGAAACAGGCGAAATCAAAGAATCCAATGTTTTTATGGGTGATTTCCCTCTTATGACCGACAGCGGTACTTTCGTTATCAACGGTGCAGAGCGTGTTATAGTTTCTCAGCTTGTAAGAAGCCCGGGTGTTTACTACAAGATGGAACACGATAAAACAGGTAAGGAGCTGTATTCCTCAACTGTTATTCCTAACCGTGGTGCATGGCTTGAGTATGAAAACGATATTAATGATGTTTTTTATGTTCGTATTGATAAAAACAGAAAAATCCCGGTAACCGTTTTTGTTCGTGCACTTATCGGACTTGAAGCTCTCCTTAAAGATAAGGAAGAAAAGGAGCTTAACGGCGAAAAGTGGGCTCCTGAGGATGTTGACCTTACCGTAATCGGCAAGGACGGAGAGATTATCGACATTTTTGACCTTGACGACAGAATCAAGGCTACTATCGAAAAAGACACTACAACCAATGCCGAAGAAGGTCTGCTTGAAGTTTACAGAAAGCTAAGACCGTCTGAGCCCCCTACGGTTGAATCTGCCATGACTCACCTTAACAATCTGTTTTTGGATGACAGAAGATACGATATGTCCAGAGTAGGCAGATATAAATACAACAAAAAGCTTGGTATTTCTCACCGCCTTGTAAATCAGACTCTTGCTTCTCCTATTGCTGACCCGAGAACAGGTGAGGTTATTGCCCTTGCCGATGAGGTTGTATCAAAAGAGAAAGCTATGCAGATTGAGGACGCAGGCGTTAAGATTGCTTATGTCAAAAGGGACGATGATGTGCCTGTTCGTGTTATGTCGAACGGTATGGTTGACATCAGCAAGTATGTTGACTTTGACGCTGAGGCTGAGTGCGGGCTCAACGAAAGAGTGCGTGCGTCGGCACTTTTCCCGATACTTGAAGAGTATGGCGATAATCCTGATGAGCTTAAGGAAGTGCTTGCTGACAGCAAAGCCGAGCTTATCCCTAACTACATTACAATTGATGATATATTTGCTACTATTAACTATATGAATACCTTGGCACAGGGTATAGGCGTAACCGATGATATTGACCATCTTGGCAACAGAAGAATCCGCTGCGTCGGCGAACTTCTTCAGAATCAGTTCAGAATCGGTTTCAGCCGTCTTGAAAGAGTTATAAGAGAAAGAATGACTCTTCAGGCACAGGACCCTGAGGCTCTTTCTCCTAATACTCTCATAAATATTCGTCCGGTAACTGCTGCGATTAAAGAGTTTTTCGGAAGCTCGCCGCTCTCTCAGTTTATGGACCAGAACAACCCGCTGGCAGAGCTTACTCATAAAAGAAGACTTTCTGCTCTCGGTCCGGGCGGTTTGTCAAGAGATCGTGCAGGTTTTGAAGTTCGAGATGTTCACTATACGCATTACGGCAGAATGTGTCCTATTGAAACTCCTGAAGGTCCTAACATCGGACTTATCTCATACCTTGCAACCTTTGCTAAAATTAACGAGTACGGCTTTATCGAAGCACCTTACCGTAAAATTGATAAAACAACCGGCAGGGTAACGGACGAGGTTATTTATATGACAGCCGATGTTGAAGATGAGTTTACCGTTGCACAGGCTAACGAACCGCTTGATTCTGACGGTCATTTTATCAACAAAAAGGTTGTCGGCAGAAGTAAGGAGGAGTTTGTCGAACTCCCTCCTGAACAGTTTGACTTTATGGATATTTCCCCTAAGATGGTTGTATCCGTTGCTACTTCCCTCATTCCGTTCCTTGAAAACGACGACGCCAACCGTGCTCTTATGGGTGCTAACATGCAGCGTCAGGCTGTTCCGCTCCTTGTTACTGAAAGCCCGATTGTCGGCACAGGTATGGAGTACAAAGCAGGCGTTGACTCGGGTGTTTGTATCGTTTCGGAAGAAGACGGTATTGTTCTGAGCGTATCTGCTGACAGCATTACTGTTCAGTACGACAGCGGCAGAGTTCAGACCTTTGAGGTTATCAAGTTCCTGCGTTCAAACCAGAGCACTTGTATTAACCAAATTCCTGTTGTAAACAGAGGTCAAAGGGTTAAAAAAGGCGAGGTTCTCGCAGACGGTCCTGCCACCGATAAAGGCGAGCTTGCTCTCGGTAAAAATGCCCTTATTGGATTTATGACTTGGGAAGGTTATAACTACGAGGACGCTGTTCTTATTAATGAAAAAATAGTTCGTGATGATGTTTATACATCAATTCACATTGAAGAATATGACACCGAAGCAAGAGATACAAAGCTGGGTGCAGAAGAAATTACAAGGGATATTCCTAATGTCGGCGAGGATATGCTCAAAGACCTTGACGAAGAAGGTATTATCCACATCGGTGCCGAGGTTAATTCGGGCGATATACTTGTAGGTAAGGTTACACCTAAGGGCGAAACCGAGCTTACAGCAGAAGAAAGACTCCTGCGTGCAATCTTTGGCGAAAAGGCAAGGGAAGTAAGAGATACATCTCTTAGAGTACCTCACGGTGAAACCGGCATTGTTGTTGATGTCAAGGTGTTTACCCGTGAAAATAATGCAGCTGAAATGCAGCCGGGTGTAAATAAGATTGTAAGAGTTTATCTTGCACAGAAGAGAAAACTTTCTGTCGGCGATAAGATGGCGGGTCGTCACGGTAACAAGGGTGTTGTTTCCAGAGTTTTGCCTCAGGAAGATATGCCGTTCCTGCCTGACGGTACACCGCTCGACATTGTGCTTAACCCGCTCGGCGTTCCTTCCCGTATGAACATCGGTCAGGTTCTTGAGGTTCACTTGGGCTACGCTGCAAAGGCACTTGGTTGGAAGATTATGACGCCTGTATTTGACGGTGCTCACGAGCAGGATATTTTCCAGTGCCTTAAGGATGCAGGTTACAGCGAGGACGGTAAAACTTGGCTTGTTGACGGAAGAACAGGTGAAAGATTTGACAACCCTGTTACAGTAGGTTATATGTACTACCTCAAGCTGCATCACCTTGTTGACGATAAGATTCATGCCCGTTCAACAGGTCCGTATTCGCTTGTTACTCAGCAGCCGTTGGGTGGTAAAGCTCAGTTTGGCGGACAGCGTTTCGGAGAAATGGAAGTTTGGGCACTTGAAGCTTACGGTGCTGCTTATACCCTGCAGGAAATCCTCACAGTTAAGTCGGACGATGTTGTCGGCAGAGTTAAGACTTATGAGTCGATTGTCAAGGGTCAGAATATTCCTACTCCGGGTATTCCTGAATCCTTCAAGGTTCTTATCAAAGAGCTTCAGTCACTTGCACTTGATGTTAAAGTTCTTGATATTGATAAGAATGAAATCGACCTTAAACAACATTTTGATGAAGATGACGATCTGCCGGTTGCACCTGAGGAAGATGTTGAAACATTGGAAGAAGACAATGTTCTTACATCTATGGACGGACTATTGCTTGAGGATGACTCAGAAGAAGGCAATATGTTTGACGAAAGTTCAATCGTTGAAGATTTTGATGATGAGGTTGGTTTTGACGATTACGGTTCAGACGAATTTTAATTAAGGAGGCAGTTTTATAATGGAAAATAATACATTTGATTCAATTAAAATCGGTCTTGCCTCCCCGGACCAGATCAGAAAATGGTCCTATGGTGAAGTTAAAAAACCGGAAACAATTAACTATAGAACACTTAAACCTGAAAGAGACGGTCTTTTCTGCGAGAGAATTTTCGGACCTACTAAGGACTGGGAATGTCACTGCGGAAAGTACAAGAAGATTCGCTATAAAGGTAAAGTTTGTGATAAATGCGGAGTTGAGGTTACACGCTCAAAAGTCCGCAGAGAAAGAATGGGTCACATAGAACTTGCCGCCCCTGTTTCTCATATTTGGTATTTTAAGGGTATTCCTTCAAGAATTTCTCTTATGCTTGATATTTCTCCAAAGGCACTTGAGCAGGTTCTGTATTTTGCTTCATATATAGTGACTGACCCGGGTGATGCGAGAGAGCTTGTTAAAATGCAAATTCTTTCCGAGAACGAGTACAGAGATTTGTACGAAAAGTATGAGGACGATTTCAAAGCAGGAATGGGTGCCGAGGCTATCCAGGACTTGCTTAAAGAAATTGACCTTGAAGAACTTTCTGCTGAAATCAACGAGGCACTTGAGGGTGCTTCCGGTCAGAAGAGAGTAAGACTGCTCAAAAGGCTTGAAGTTGTAGAGTCGTTCCGTCAGTCGGGCAACCGCCCTGAGTGGATGATTCTCAATGTTGTACCTGTTATTCCGCCGGATATTCGTCCTATGGTTCAGCTTGACGGTGGTAGGTTTGCAACATCAGACCTAAACGATTTGTACAGAAGAGTTATCAACAGAAATAACCGTCTTGCAAGACTTCTTGAACTTCAGGCACCTGATATTATCATCAGGAACGAAAAGCGTATGCTTCAGGAAGCTGTCGATTCACTCATTGATAACGGCAGAAAGGGCAGACCTGTAACAGGTCCTAATAACAGAGCGTTAAAGTCGCTTTCTGATATGCTCAAAGGTAAACAGGGACGCTTCCGTCAGAACCTTCTTGGTAAGCGTGTTGACTACTCCGGTCGTTCGGTTATTGTTGTAGGTCCTGAGCTTAAGATGTACCAGTGCGGTCTTCCAAAGGAAATGGCACTGGAGCTGTTTAAACCTTTTGTTATGAAAAGGCTCGTTGAAACAAGAGCCGTTGTAAATATAAAAGCTGCCCGTAAGGCAGTTGAAAGAGCCAAGGCTGAGGTTTGGGACGCTCTCGAGGTTGTTATCAAGGGTCACCCTGTTCTGCTCAACCGTGCTCCTACACTTCACCGACTTGGCATTCAGGCATTTGAGCCGGTTCTTGTAGAGGGCAGAGCTTTAAAGCTGCATCCGCTTGTATGTACAGCTTACAATGCTGACTTTGACGGTGACCAGATGGCTGTCCATGTTCCACTTTCTGCTGAGGCTCAGGCTGAGGCAAGGTTCCTTATGCTTGCTGCCAACAACCTCTTGAAGCCTTCGGACGGTCGCCCGGTTTGCGTACCTACACAGGATATGATTCTCGGTTCTTATTACCTTACACTTGATAAGGACGGTGAGAAGGGCGAGGGTAAAATCTTCCGTGATGTCAATGAAGCTATGATGGCATATCAGACAGACTACCTAACACTTCACTCCAAAATAAAGGTAAGAATGACACGGGAAATCAACGGCGTTGAGGAATCCGGTATTATTGAAACAACAGTCGGCAAGATTATCTTCAACAATCCTATTCCGCAGGATTTGGGCTTTGTTGACAGATCTATCCCTGAAAATAAATTTAAACTCGAGATTGATTTCCTCGTTGGCAAGAAACAGCTCGGTAAAATTATTGATGCTTGTATTCGTGTTCACGGTACAGAAGTTACGTCAAGAGTTCTTGATGATATTAAGTCACAGGGCTATAAGTACTCCACAAGGGGTGCAATCACAGTAGCTGTTTGTGATGCTAAAATTCCACCTGAAAAGGGTGCAATTATCAGTGCTGCCGAAGCTGACATTGATGCTATCCGTGAAGAGTATATGATGGGTCTTCGCTCAAATGACGAGCGTTATCAGGATGTTCTTCGCGTATGGGAAAAAGCAACTGACGATGTAACCTCGAAACTTCAGGGTAACCTCGACCGCTTTAACCCTATTTATATGATGGCAGACTCCGGTGCCCGTGGTTCTATGTCACAGATCAGACAGCTGGCAGGTATGCGTGGTCTTATTGCCAATACATCAGGTAAAACAATTGAAATTCCTATCAGGGCTAACTACCGTGAAGGTCTTAATATTATGGAATACTTCATTTCTTCTCGAGGTGCTCGTAAAGGTCTTGCCGATACAGCCCTCAGAACAGCCGACTCAGGTTATCTTACAAGACGACTTGTTGATGTTTCTCAGGATGTTATCATCCGTGAGGACGACTGCGGCACTGATGAAGGTCTTGAAATTTTCGACATTATGTCGGGCAACAATGTAATTGAAGGTCTTAGAGAAAGACTCATCGGCAGATTCCTTGTTGATGATTTCCGTGACGAAAACGGCAGTGTGCTCGTTTCTAAGGATAAGATGATGGATGAAACCGATGCTGACCTCATTGTAAACTCAGGTACAGAAAAAATCGAGATCCGTAGTATCCTCGGTTGTCACGCTAAACACGGTGTTTGCCGTAAATGTTACGGTTCTAACCTTGCAAACGGTCAGACAGTTACTGTCGGTGAGGCTGTTGGTATCATTGCCGCTCAGTCAATCGGTGAGCCTGGTACTCAGCTTACAATGAGAACCTTCCATACCGGAGGTGTTGCTTCTGCAGAAGATATTACACAGGGTCTTCCAAGAGTCGAAGAGCTCTTTGAGGCTCGCCGACCTAAGTCGCTTGCAATTATATCTGAAATTGACGGTGAAGTTCGCTTTGAAGAGATTAAAAACAACCGTCACGCTGTTATCTATAATAAGAGCACAGGCGAAGAACGCCAGTACCTTATTCCGTTTGGTTTCCGTGTTAAGGTGGAAGAGGGTCAGATTATCAGCAAGGGTGATAAAATCACTGATGGTGCTGTATATCCTGCAGATATTCTATCAATTCTCGGACCAAGAGCTGTTCAGGACTACCTCATTAGTGAAGTTCAGTCAACTTACCGTTTACAGGGTGTTGATATTAACGATAAGCACATCGAGGTTATTGTTCGTCAGATGATGAAGAAGGTTAAAATTGAGGATCAGGGCTCAACAAGCTTTATGCCTGGTCAAAACTATGACCGCAACGATGTTCTCTATGAGAATAAGAAGATTCGTCAAAGAATAGAAAACGGAGAGCAAGGTTTAAGAGAAGCAACCTATACACAGCTTCTGCTTGGTATTACAAAGGCAGCTCTTGCTACAGACTCGTGGATTTCAGCAGCTTCCTTCCAGGAAACAACAAGAGTTCTCACCGACGCTGCTATCAAGAGCAAGGTCGACAGTCTTGTTGGTCTAAAGGAGAATGTATGTATCGGTAAGCTTATCCCTGCAGGTACAGGTATGCAGAGGTATAACACAGTTGATATTGAGGAGGCATATGTGCCTGTTCAGCCGACTCCGGGTTTATTACCTCAGACAAATGTCAATCCGCTTGATGTAATCTACAGTCAGAAATAATATAAATTTAAAATTATACCGCATCAAAATTTTAGATTTGATGCGGTATTGTAATTAGGTAATGTATGCGGCACAAATGCACTATGAGGCAGAGGTTCCTACTGAGCCGATTATAACCACCACGGCACCTACTACTACAACAGCAACATAGCCTACAACCACAAAGCCTGTTACTACAACACCGACAACTCCTGTAAGTAAAAAAACTACCGTAACCCTTTCTAAAAAGGCAATTATTTAAAGAAAACAACAAAGATTTCAGTAAAGGTGAAAAACGGTAAAGGAAAAACAACATACAAGACGAATAATGCAAAAATTACAGTAAAAACAAACGGAATTAAACTCGTATGTAAGGTTACTGTAAAATAACAAACAAGGGTTGTATCGGTTTTGGTACAGCCCTTATTTACAATGTTGGGGCAATATGGTATAATCAAATTCGGTGGTGCGACAGTTCGGTGTCGAGAGTATAGTCGGTGGGAAGCCGACACGGTAAGGAGTAGTCAACCGCCGTTATCCAGCCTTGGAGCCGAAGCCGTGAGGTGAGGTTTAAGCGTAGGCAGGAAACTAAGCGAGCCGCA
>JAFTGC010000031.1 GCA_017458105.1 Ruminococcus sp.
TGGTATCTTCTATGCCTTCGAGCACTTCCATTAAGCTCAATTTCTTCATGATATGACCACCTCTTTTTCAGTGTATCATATCTATTTCCTTTTGTCGGTTACAGCTCGTTTACAATTTGTTTACTCATTCAAAAACCGTGATTTAATTCAAACGAAAAATCTGTTTTTAAAAGGTATTAATTATAGATTGGTTAATTTGCCTAACAAATAAATAACTTATATGTGCAATTTTTACGAAATATTATTTTTGGTAAAAATTTAAAAAATATTCATATATTTTTACGAAAATCTATGGTATAATAGTTCCAATAGAAAATTGTTGGAGGCAATTAAAATGAAAAGAAAAGGAATATTATCTTTAATACTTGCATCAACTGTTATGTCAACTGCGTGTGTAGGTGCGTTGTCTGTAAATGCAGCCGGAACAGCAAGTAATGATAAGTTGGCTTCACAGTACTCAACCAATAAAGCAGGTGTTGGTGCCAACAAAACAATAACTGTTGATGGTGATATTTCCGATTGGGACAGTTCTATGATTATTGCACAGGGTGCTGCAAATGATGACCCTCGTGTATATAGGGACAACTCTATGTACGAGTTACCGGATGATTTGTATACACTCTACGGTGCTTACGATGATGAAAATTTGTACTTGATGTGGGAAATGACCAATGTTCAAGATGTTGTCGCACCAAATGATGATTATCCATTATCTCAAGGTGTGCTTTGGCAGACTCAGGAATATCCTATTATGATTGCGGTTGATACAGGTGACAGTTCAAGTGTAATAGGTAATAATTGTTTGACATCTGCCGGCGGTTCTCTTTGGAATTTGAATCTTTCCTTTGCAAATAATAATGTTAACAAATTTATCTTATTTAATACAAAGGGTGGAAACGGTCCATATGTTTACGGTGGCGACAGCAGTGGTGTTAATCCAAAAGAAATTTATACAGCTGCTACATCCGGCATTTCAGTAAAATACGGTCTTGGTATTAAAAGCACAAGTGTTATTGGTATAAACGGTGCTTATGGTGCCAATAACAATCGTGTACTTGGTGATATGTGTAATGAATCTGCTGCATGGGTTGATTTTAACACTAAAGGACATAGTAGTTCCACAATGGATTTCCATTATGAGGTTTCAATCCCTTATAAAACTCTTGGTATAACTGCATCAGATGTTAAATCAAGAGGTCTTGGTGTTATGCTTATTGCAACAATGGGTGCTTCCGGAATGGACTGTTTACCTTATGATGTTGCTATGAATGATAATGCTAATTTACCTGACACAGCATCTCAGGAAAATAACAGTTATGAAAAAAGTGATGCCGATGAAATTACAGCAGCTTTTGCAAGAGTTGCTGTTGAAAACCCGGATCCGTTTCCAACAACTCCTACAAATCCAACAACTCCTACAACAACAAAGCCGGCGGCTATTTTAGGCGATGCTAACAGCGACGGACAGGTTAATATAATTGATGCTTCAACCATCCAGAAATATGTAGCAAAGATGTACAATGAATCACAGATTGATCTTGAGGCTGCTGATGTTGACAAGAATGGTTCTGTCAATGTTAAAGATGCAACAAAAATTCAGAAGTATGTTTCCGGGCTTGAGAGTCTATAAATTTAATACTTGTACTTAGTAATTGATACTGTTTCGGGCTGTCAGATGACAGCCCGTTTTTTGTAAAGTTTATAACTTGTAAAATATAATGCAATATGTTATTATGTGATTAAGAGAATGCTGAATAAAAGTAGGAGAGAGTATGAAAAAATCATCTGTAGATTATTTTTTGTACATATTAAAGTGTTTTTATCAAAATACAGATTGTACTAAACCATATGAAGAGATTGACATTTCAGAGATATACAAACTTTCTAAAATGCATGATGTTCAGGGGATAATTTTTACAAAAATTAAAGATTTAAATTATTTTAAAAATTCTGAATACTATAATAGATTTCGTCAGAAATTTTTTGCGTTGGCAAGATTAGGTATTATTCTTGAAAATAATCTAAATAAGTTTACAGAAATTTTAAATGAAAATAAAATTCCTCATGTACTGTTTAAGGGAGCAATTATCCGAAACACATATCCGTCAAAAGAGCTTCGCACAATGGGGGATATTGATGTTTATATTAATGACGAATATACTGATAAAGCATTGGATGTTTTGCAGCGTAACGGATTTATTCTTGATAATTCATGTTTTGAAAGCTATGTAAACACGGTGAAGTATAACGGAACATCTTATGAAATACATAGCAGTATTGCAAGCAGAAATTGTCATATACACACGGCCGATTTTATTGATTTTTTTAAATCATGTGAAAATCATTGTGTTTTAATTTCAGACTATACATACACATTTGAACCAACCTATCATATAGTTTTCCTGCTATATCATTTGCTTAAGCATTTTGTGCGTAAAGGGTGCGGAATCAGAATGTTTCTTGATTTTCCTATGTTTATAGATTATTACGCTGACGAAATTAATTATTCTCTGCTAAAAAAATATCTTGACGAGCTTCGACTCTATGATTTTGCCAATGTTGTATTTAATTTTTGTAGAATTAAGTTTGGTATGAAACTGCCTGAAATCTTTAGTGCCAATGTAGAAAATTATGTTATTGATAGTCTTACAAATAAAATTATAGTAGCAGGCACATTTGGCCATGAAATTGAAGAAACAAATCACCAAAAAATTCAACGAGTGCAAATTAAAGGAAAGTACGGCAGATTCAGTAAGCTAAGAAGTATACTTAGGTTAGTTTTCCCGACAAAGGAGGAGTTGTATTACACAGGCTACTGGGATATAAATTCCTCAAAGTTACTTATTCCGCTGGGGCATATTAAAAGGTTCAATAAACAACTCTTTAAGAAAAAGACAGTAGGTAAGTTTGTTCGTGAAATGGTTACTTACAAGGTCAATGATTCGGATGTTGAACTTATTTCAAAAATGGGTATAGACCGGTAATTCAAACCGTTTTTATAAAGTTACATTAAGTTGCTTTATAAAAACGGTTATTTTTATGTCATAAATTTCCTCCTGCCCTAATATCATTAATATATAAAGCTAAGGATTTACCGAATATGTACATAGCTATACTGACTCGGTGCTTCCGAAAAGGAGAGAAACTATGGAAATCGAAAACAACATCAAAATCTGCGGTAGGGATAATCTTTTTACTCAGGCTATCGAAGAGCCTGTTGATATAGATTTTACTCTGCCTGATTACTGCCCGGATATTGAAAAAATTCTCAAATGTACACTGACACCACAGATTTTTTCAAGAAATGTATCGGGAGGTGTTCTTGAAATTGAGGGTGTATCTGTAATATCTGTAATGTATGTTGACAGTGTCAGAAAAACACTGCGTACAAGCAAGCAGGTTGTACCTTTCAACCGCACAATGAACATCAAAGAGTTCCCTGAAAGTCACTTTATAAATACAACGGCAACAACCGAATATGTAAATTGCCGTGCACTGTCGCCTCGAAGATTAGTTATCAAAGGCTCATTCAGTATAAAGGTTGAGATTGTCGCCAAGTCCGTTACTATGGTTCCGATGTCTGACAGTTTCAGCGATTTTCAAAAAAGGTGTATCCGAAAAAATTATATGGATGTTACGGCTGTAACTGAAGAAACATTCAATATTAACGAAAGTATCAGTGTTCAGAACAAACCGGACATTGAATCTGTAATAAAATCAGTTATAAAAGTGAATATAAATGAGCAAAAATCCATTGATGATAAAATTATGGTTAAAGGAGAAGTCAATTTAAGACTTTTGTACCTGTCTGATTTATATTCAGGCGAAACACAGTGCCTTGATTATATGGTGCCGTTTAATCAAATTATCTCCTGCGTTGGGGCTGATAGTGATACAATCAATGATGTTTCTTGCGAATTATTATCTCACGATGTAAATACTTCTAAGGAATCTGATGATAAAACTGTTACTTTAGAAGCAAGAGTGAACATAACAGCCGTATGTTACAAAGCCAGGGAACAGGAGTTCCTTTCTGACGCTTATTCAAGGGACTATATGTGTGACCTTAAATTTAAAACATTGCAGCCCGTTTCAGCTGTTCGTCCTATAAAGAGAAATTTTATCCGAAAAATGGACATTTCTTCAAATGATAAAGATTTTGTCAAAGTTTTGGATGTGTATAACGAAAATTGCTCATCAACTGTTCGTAACGACGGCGGTTTAATTACCTTTGTGGGTAAGGCGGGCATCTGTGTAATTGCAGTTGATGGAGAAGGAATGCCGTTTTATATTGAGCGAACAATGGATTTTACTGATAAAACCGATGAAGCATTTGGTGATGTTGTGAGTATATCTCCGGATATAAGCTCAGTAAGTTATCGAATAAAAGATGAACATACCCTTGAACTCAGAGTAGAAATTTCAATTACAGCTTTTGTTACAAACAACGATACTCACAGTGTTGTTGAGGATATTGTTGTGTATGAGGATAAAAAAATCGAAAAGAACAACTCGGCTTTAACTCTTTATTTTGCCGACAAAGGCGAGGCACTTTGGGATATTGCAAAACGATATTTTACGGATGAAGACTTCATCAGAGAAGATAACGACTTGAGTGATGATGTGCTTTCCGAAAAAGAAATGCTGATAATTCGCAGATAAAAAATATAAATGGAGGAATACAGGTGACAGAAAGAAGCATTTACCGTGATATTGCTGAAAGAACAAACGGTGATATATATATTGGCGTCGTAGGTCCTGTTCGTACGGGTAAGAGTACATTTATCAAAAAATTTATGGATACAATTGTAATTCCTAATATTGATGAGGAAAATCTAAGGACTCGCACAAATGATGAACTTCCGCAGTCAGCAGGCGGCAGAACAATAATGACCACAGAGCCAAAGTTTATCCCTGAAGAGGCTATGGAAATTTCTCTTCCTGACAACGCTCATCTTAAGGTTAGAATGATTGATTGCGTAGGTTATGTTGTTGATGAGTCAATGGGATATATGGAAGATGACAGACCACGCATGGTTAAAACTCCGTGGTCTGAGGATGAAATCCCTTTTAATGAAGCTGCCGAGATTGGTACAAAAAAAGTTATAAACGATCACAGTACAATTGGGCTGGTAATTACCACCGACGGCTCTATAAGTGATATTTCCAGAGATTCTTATGTAGAAGCGGAAGAAAGAGTAGTTAATGAACTGAAATCAATTGACAAGCCTTTTGTTGTACTTCTAAACTGCGTTGATCCGCAAAGCAGGGAATGCAGTCGGCTTTCAAATGAACTTTCGCTTAAGTATCAGGTTCCGGTTATGCCTGTAAACTGCTTGACAATTGACGAAAATGAGATTAAGCGTGTTATGGCTCAAGTTCTTTTTGAGTTTCCAATCAGAGAAATCAATATTGATATGCCCAGATGGGTGGTCAATCTTTCAAAAGATCACTGGCTTAAGAGCGATATATTTTCAAAAATTAATGAATGTGCAAGAGGGGTGGAAAAACTCCGTCAGGTTCAGGATACTTGCAATGGTATTGGACAGGATGATTTTGTAAGTGCGAGCGAAATTAAGGAGTTGGACCTCGGTAAAGGTATTGCCGATATTAAGTTGTTAATTGACAGCGGTTGTTTTTATAAGGTAATGTCTGAAAAAACCGGCACTCAAATTAGTGATGAAGAAGCTCTTATGGAAAGTATAAGTATGCTTTCGGCAAAGCAAAAAGAGTTTGATAAAATTGCAGCAGCTTACCGTGATGTTGAAGAAAAAGGCTACGGTATTGTAATGCCTACTTTGGAGGAATTAACCCTTGATGAACCGCAGATTATAAAGCAAAGCGGAAAATACGGAATAAGGCTGAAAGCATCTGCACCATCGATTCATATGATGAAGGTAGAAACAGAGGCAGAGGTTACTCCGATTGTCGGAAGTGAACAGCAGAGTCAGGAGCTTGTTTCTTATTTGCTCAAAGAGTTTGAGGAGAATCCGGTAAAAATCTGGGAGAGCAATATTTTCGGAAAATCTGTCCATGAGCTTGTCAATGAAGGACTTCACAATAAGTTGTATAGAATGCCGGAGGATGCCAGAAGAAAAATCGGTGAAACCATTGAAAAAATAATAAACGATGGTTGTAACGGATTAATTTGTATTATACTATAACAAAAACCATTTTAACAAATTAATCTGTATATCTTGTCTAAAATTGGTAATAATTGAAAAAATTCAAAAATCCCCCATATTTTATTGAATAAATAACCAACTCATTGTATAATATTAATGTATAAAAATATGGTAAGCACTGACTTAATCCGTTGACCCATAAGTCAAGTTTTACATAGGTTTGCAGGTTTGCTTGGTGCTTCCGTTAATATGGGGGATTTTATGGATATTAAAAGTATCTTAGCAGCAACGCTGTCATTTGGCGATAAGGTTAGTATTTCTCTGACTACATTGCTGACAGGCTTCGCTGTGGTTTTTTCAGTGCTTATCCTTCTCATTGTAATTATAATTATTTTGGGAAAGGTCATTTCCACTGCACAAAACAAATCTAAAAAGAACAGTTCGGAAGTTGAAAAAAAACCTGTGACTGTTAAAACCCAATCTCCAAAGCCAACAACTGCTAAAAAAATAACTTCGGATGGAATTCCCGAGGAGATTATTGCAGTGATTGCTGCGGCTGTGGACAGTACCTACGGTACCGGTAAAGTCAGAATTGCCGGAATTAAGAAGTCTCGTAGTTACGGCGGACGCTCCGCTTGGGGACAGGCTGGTGTTATGAACAACACCAGACCATTTTAATCGGAAAGGAAGTTGAAAGATGGAAATTATTAACGGCTTCTTTGAAGGAGTTACAGGATTACTGCAAAGTTCCGGATTTGTGTCCATCTCTTGGCAGAACTATGTAATGATCGGCATTTCTTTTGTTCTTCTTTACTTGGCAATCGGCAAAGAGTATGAGCCTCTTATTCTTTTACCTCTTGCATTCGGTATGCTTTTGGTAAACCTTTGCCCGGGTATTATGGGTGCTCCTACCACAGAATTTGTTCCCGAAGCGGAATATCTCAAAACACACGATGTAACTACGCAATCTGTTCAGTATGCAGTTACAGTAATTGACGGTCAGCGTTTTTACAGTGTTCCTGAATACGGCGGACTTTTGTATTATCTCTATCAAGGGGTTAAAATGGGTATTTATCCTCCGCTTATCTTCCTTGGTATCGGTGCAATGACAGACTTCGGTCCGCTGATTGCAAATCCAAAGTCGTTCATCCTCGGTGCGGCTGCACAGATTGGTATTTTTATCACATTTATCGGTGCTATCTTCCTTGGCTTTAAATCAAAAGAAGCGGGTGCTATAGGTATTATCGGTGGTGCAGACGGTCCTACTGCTATATTTGTTACTACCAAACTTGCTCCTGACCTCTTAGGTCCTATTGCGGTTGCCGCTTATTCGTATATGGCACTTGTGCCTATTATTCAGCCGCCTATTATGAAGTTGGTAACAACAAAGAAGGAAAGAATGATTAAGATGGAACAGCTCAGACCTGTTTCAAAACTTGAGAAAATTATTTTCCCTATTGTTGTTACTGTACTTGTTGCTTTGCTTTTGCCGGATGCTGCTCCGCTCGTTGGTATGCTTATGCTCGGTAACCTTATGAAAGAGTCCGGTGTTGTTGACAGAATTGCAAAGACGGCACAGAATGAGCTGATGAATATTGTTACAATTTTCCTGGGTACAACAGTCGGTGCAACTGCTAAAGGTGCTGTATTCCTTCAATTAGGAACTATAAAGATTATTGTTCTTGGACTTATTGCATTCTGCTTTGGTACGCTCTTTGGTGTACTGTTTGCTAAACTTATGAGTGTGCTTGACCATGGAAAGACCAATCCTCTTATCGGTTCTGCAGGTGTTTCAGCAGTTCCAATGGCAGCTCGTGTTTCACAGAAGGTAGGACAATTGGATAATCCTACAAACTATCTGCTAATGCATGCTATGGGACCGAATGTTGCAGGTGTTATTGGTTCAGCTGTAGCTGCCGGTGTTCTTATCAGTCTGTTGGGATAAAGGTTTAATTAAAAAACAAGTTAAAGAGGCAGTCTTGGAACTATATTAGTTTTGAGACTGCTTTTATTAATTTATAAAAATATATAGACGCTTACAAATATTCCATAAAAATACATACCTAGTTTTTTGCATTATTCTATATAAGAATAATAAATAATGTTAGCTTTGGTAGAATTAAAGTGTATTATTTTATTGGAGGGAATACTACTTGTTTAAAAAAGAATTTACGCCGCAATTTTTTATCCGTATGGCGTTGAAGCATATACGAATATTAATACTTTTTACTGTAATAGGCGGTGTTGTCGCTCTTATATATGCAAATTATTTTATTACGCCTATATACAGTGCCACTTCAATGATTTTTATTCAAAACTATACTGCTCAGGATGCAGCTGCAGAAGCAGCTAAACAGGCACAGGAACAGGGAATTGATGACCAGAGTCAGGAAGAAGATGAGGCACTCGAAGACGCTACAGAAGCAAATTCCGGATCAGGCTCTAATAACGGCATTGTTAAGATTTATTCCAGCGATATTGGTGCATCTGAATCTATTGCTGAATATTGTATTACACTTTTCAGCAACAATGTTGAACTTGCTAATATGCTTAATGGTTGTGCTATGGAAATGACGCAAGTTCCGGAAAGCAGTTTTGTTAATATTACAATGACATCCACAGATCCTCAGCTTGCTGCAGATACTTGTAATGCTGTTACCGACAGAATAGCAGGCGGAGGTGAAAACCAAAGCCTTTACAGACAAATATTTGGTGCCGGAGGAGTAACTGTAACACGCTATGCGGCGGTTCCATCCGGAAGCTCATATCCTGATGTTCAAAAAATTGCATTGATAGGTTTGGCTGTTGGTTTTGTAATTGCAGCTGCAATTGCTTTTCTGCTTGAACTGGTAGATACAACAGTAAAATATGATGATGATTTGTTTAAATTATATGAAATTCCGGTTTTTGGTGAAATACTTGACTTTAATCAGGTAGGAGGAGAAAAGTATGCCTATAAAGCTTCCGATGATAAAAAATCGTAAAAGTTCAAATACATACTATTATTCTAATTATAGCAGTGGATACGGTTCTGATAACAATTCAAACGGTAAATTTGCTATAATAGAGGGCTATAAAATTGCAAGAACAAATATACAGTTTTCACTTTCTGCCGCAAATGAAAATTGCTTTGCGGTAACATCATGGAGTAAGGGTGAAGGTAAAAGTACCGCTACTGCCAACCTTGCAATTTCATTTGCAAAGATGGATAAGAAGGTTGTTTTAATTGACTGCGACCTTCGTCGTCCTAATGTGCATAATCTTCTGAAGGTGGATAATACGACCGGATTATCTGCAGTTTTGTGTAATGAAAAAAAATATACCGATGTAATTCATAGAGAAGTACTCCCAAATCTTGATGTTATTTCCGTAGGTGTTATTCCGCCCAATCCGTCTGAGCTTGTTGGTTCAGATAATTTTAAAAATCTGTTAGAAGAGCTTAAGGAAAAATATGATTATGTTATAATAGATACTGCTCCTATAGGTATAGTTACAGATGCTTTGCTTGTAAAAGATTTAGTGGCAGGATATATAATAATAGTCAGAGAGGGAATAACAACTCACGGAGACATAAGTAATTTTATCTCGACCTGTAAAACAGCAGGTGCTAAGCCGATTGGTTTTCTCAAGGTTGGTTGTCATCCGGGTGGCGGAAAGACCAAAAAATATAAAAGATACAATAAATACAATTCCTACGATTACTACAGATACTATTAACTTACTTATATTATTTTTCTTATGCAACTTTTTGTTGTAATAATTTCGTTTTGATTTTTTTAAAATGAGATTTTGTTGTGTGCTTTTAGCTTTTTGCTTTCAGTATATACCTTGTTTTGGTTATTTTTTGTTAATAATATAATAAATTATGCAAGATTTTAAAAAAATCTTGCATTTTTTTAAAAATCGTATTATTATATATGTAGTAGATAAGTTATATAAAGGGAGAATGAGTATGAAGTATTCTGAAATGACAGTTGAGCAGCTCAAAGCTGAAAAAGATAGTTTACAGAAAGCTTTTGATGATTACAAAGCTAAAAATTTGAGTCTTGATATGTCTCGAGGTAAACCGGGCAGTGAACAGCTTGATTTATCAATGCCGCTTCTTGACATTATGCATTCATCAGTTGATTGTACCGATGACAGCGGTTTTGATTGTCGTAACTACGGAATGATGGACGGACTTCCGTCAATTAAGAAAATCTTTGCAGGTATGATGCAGGTTGACCCTGAATCTGTAATGGTAGGCGGTAACGCATCACTAAGTATGATGTTTGATACAGTTGCTGCATTTATGTACAAATCACCTGTTGAGGGCGAAAAACCGTGGCAGGAAATTAATGACAGAAAATTTTTATGCCCTGCACCGGGTTATGACAGACATTTTGGTATAACAGGTTACTTTGGGTTCAATATGATCCCTATTCCAATGACATCTGAAGGGCCTGATATGGATGTTGTTGAACAGCTGGTTTCATCCGATGATACAATCAAAGGTATTTGGTGTGTTCCTAAGTACAGTAACCCACAAGGTGTTACTTACAGTGACGAAACAGTAAAGCGTTTTGCAAATCTAAATCCTAAGGCAAAGGATTTTAGAATTTTCTGGGATGATGCCTACTGTGTACATGATGTAACTGATACCCCTGATACTCTCATCAGTATTATGGAAGAGTGTAAAAAGACAGGTAAAGAGGATTTGCCGATTATCTTCTCTTCAACTTCAAAAATTACTTTCCCGGGTGCAGGCGTGGCAGCTCTTGCAGCGTCAGAAAACAACCTTAAGTTCCTCAAAGAAAAATATAAATATCAAACAATTAGCTATGATAAGATGAATATGCTTCGCCATGTTAAGTTCTTCGGTGATTTTGACGGTGTTAAAGCTCATATGGAGAAGCACAAAGCTATACTAAAACCAAGATTTGAAAAAGTTATTGAAAAACTTGAAACACAGGTCAAGGAGTCCGGTGCAGTTCAGTGGATTGAACCTAACGGCGGTTACTTTGTTTCTGTTGATGTAATGCCGGGTACAGCAAAAAGAGTAGTAGCTCTTTGCAAGGAGGCAGGTGTAGTGCTGACAGGTGCAGGTGCAACTTATCCTTACGGAGATGATCCAAAGGACAGCAACATCCGTATAGCACCATCATATCCACCTGTTGAAGAGCTTGACGGAGCAATGGATATATTTTGCATAGCAGCTAAACTTGCAGCAGTAGAAAAATTGCTTGCATAAAATCGTCAATGAGTGATAAATTAAAGCGGTAAAATATAAATTATTTATCTGTTTGCACAATAATTCTTTAAATATTTAGAGTATATGACAAAAAATAATAATAAGTATATTAAAATATTGATGAATCCATTGACTTTTTAACAAAAAAACAGTATAATTTACTCTGTTATGTTCTGATTGGAATATGGCAGAGTATTTTTATATGCCATAGTTTAACGGAATAAAAAAGATATTGGAGGAAAAGGCATGAAAAGAATTCCAAAGCCTGTATTCTTCATTGTTGCTATCCTGATTTTACTTTTCAGTTATACAGCAATCTTCGGCGTAAAATATTATGTCGGTGATATTGAGCATACTGTGCTGAAAGGTATCAGTGATATAAGATGGGGAATAGACATCCAGGGCGGTGTGGAAGCCACATTTATTCCTGCGGATGGCAGGGATGCCACAGATGAACAGCTGGACTCTGCAAAAGCTATTATTGAAACTCGTATGATTTCCAGCGGCATTACAGATTATGAAATTTACACAGACAGCGGTACAGACAGTATTATTGTTCGTTTCCCATGGAAAGCAGGAGAAAAGGACTTTAATGCTGAAAAAGCTATCAGTGAGATAAGCTCTACAGCTAAACTCACATTCCGTCCGGGTAATTCATATGAAACAACTGAGACGGGTGCAAACGGTACTCCTGTTTATAAAACACCTACAGGTGATACTACCGAAGTGCTCATGGACGGTTCTGTTGTAAAGAAGGCATATGCTTCTCCTGATCCGGAGAATGTAGATCAATATGTAGTTAATCTTGAGTTTGATGATGAGGGTACAAAGCTCTTTGCAGATATTACAAAGAAGTACGAAAAACAGATTGTTTCAATCTGGATGGATGACGAGATGCTCTCTTATCCAACAATAAATGAGCAGATAACAGGTGGTAAGGCTCAGATTTCAGGTAACTTTGATGTTGATTCTGCAACAACACTTGCAAATCAGATTCAGGGTGGTGCACTTCCGTTTACACTTGAAACAAAGTCACATGGCGAAATTTCTCCTACACTTGGTGAGAACTCACTCGTTGCAATGGCTTATGCAGGTGTAATTGCAATCATACTTATTGCACTTTTCATGATTGTAATGTACAGAATACCGGGTCTTGTAGCAGTTATAGCTTTGTTTGGTCAAATCGGACTTTCTATTGCAGCAATATCAAGATACTTCACGGTGTTTAATTCATTTACTATGACACTCCCGGGTATAGCGGGTATTATCCTTTCAATAGGTATGGGTGTTGACGCTAACATTATCACAGCCGAAAGAATCAAAGACGAATTTAAAACAGGTAAAACACTCGACGGTGCAATTGATAGAGGTACTAAAAACTCGCTCTCAGCTATCATTGACGGTAATATGACAGTTGTCATTGTTTCAATTATCTTACTTCTTGTGTTCGGCAGCACAAACATTCTTTCGTTCTTGTTTGGTGCTTCAACAACAGGTACAATCTACTCATTTGGTTACACACTTTTGATGGGTGTTATTTCTAACTTTATTATGGGTGTATTCCTCTCAAGAGTAATGCTTAAGAGTTTGGGCGGATTTAAACCTGTAAGACGCAAGTGGTTGTTTGGAGGTGCTAAGAAAAATGGCTGAAAATAAGGTTCTTAATTTTACAAAAGCCAGCAAGGTATTCTTCGGCATCTCACTGACAATTTTCCTTATAGGTATTATATGTAACTTTATCTTTGGAACACAACTTGATATTCAGTTTAGCGGTGGTTCCTACCTTTCATATTCCTATGTAGGTGAGCTTGATAAAAATGACCTTGATGACCTCATTCAGGTAAACACAAAAATGCAGGTTACAACAACAGTAACATCGGATGTTCTTTCAAACACAAGCAATAAATCTGCATATACAATCAAGGTTCAGTTTGCCGGTACAAAGGCTATTACAACAGAGGAGCAAAAATCACTTACAGAAGCACTTAAGAAAGCTTACCCTGATGCAAACTTCAAGGTTATGGAGTCTTCAGCTATAGAAAGTACAATGGGCTTCAAATTCCTTATGAAGTGTCTTACTGCTGTTGCAATTGCAAGTGCGTTGATGGTGCTTTATGTTACAATCCGTTTCCGCAGAATCGGCGGACTTTCAGCCGGTGTAATGGCACTTGTAGCACTTTTCCATGACATTGCGATGATATACTTTATGTATGTTATCTTCCAAATGCCGATTGATTCTAACTTCATTGCGGTTGTACTTATGATTCTTGGTTATTCGCTTAACGATACAATAGTTATTTATGACCGTGTCCGTGAAGAAAGGCGTAAACTTGGTTCAAAAACCGACATCGGTTATGTATTCAACTACAGTGCAACAAAGGTTATTAAAAGAACAATCTGTACATCAATTACAACTCTCATTGCAATAGGTACTGTTCTTGTAATTTCAATTGTGTTCAACATTAGTTCAGTTACAAGCTTTGCTTTGCCGATGATGATTGGTGTTGTTTCGGGTTGCTATTCTTCAATCTGCATTGCAGGTCCACTTTGGGTAATTTGGCAAAATCATAAGAAAAAGCTTGAAAAAGCAAGATAATTCAATAGAATTAAAAATTCTGATATGGGCTGTTCCACTTACGGACAGCCCATACTTGCTGTTTATTAAAAAATATTTTCACCATAAGGCAGTTCGCTACGATATAAACTGGCAAACTGTCTTTTTATTTTGTCAGTAACAGATAAAAATTCATTTCTGCTTAAATCATCTGTATAGTCGGTGAGTCCTGCAATTTCAGTGCCAACTTCGTCCAAAGATGAGTGTTCAAGAAAGTAGTTTAAGTGCTTTTCTTTCTCATACCAATCCTCTTTCATTTTTTCTGAGATTTTATCGGCTTTTTCGTAGTCGCTGTTCATCACCGCAAGTCTTGCTCTATCTACCGTATCAATAAAATCATAGTAATCGTTTTGTACAGAAATAACTTCAATTGTGCTAAGACTTCCGGCTACAACCAAAAAGACTACAGCAAACCAAAGCCTTTTCATGGCATATCCCTCCTTATGATTTTGTATTCACCGTTTCTATTAGCTGTCATAATAAATACATCATCAACAGTTAGATTGTTTTCCTTTAAGGTGTTGTCAACCCACTCTCTTGTTAAATTACATAGATTTATAGAGTTTGAAAGATAGCGTGAGTCATTTATGACTACCACCTCAATTCCTTTGTCGGGAATATAAACGCCGAGTTCACTTGCTGTAGGTACACGCTTGTCGGGTTTTTCTAATACGCTTATGTCGCCGTTTGTTTCAACAATGCAGTATTGCACATCGTCAAGCGAAAAAATTCCCTGTTGTCTAAGTTGAACACATAAATCTTCTGTAGTCATTCTAAGGCGACGCATTTGTTTTTGAAGGATTTCACCGTCACGAATTACCATTTCCGGAGAACCGCACACAATGTTTCTAAATTTACCACTCTTAAGCATTAAAACTGAAAAGATAATTTCGAGGGAAATAAGTATGAGTATAGGTATAACTCCCGACAACAACGGTTGACTTGTGTTTGACATTGGAATAACTGCAATATCAGACATCATCAGTGTTATAACCAGTTCACTGGTTTGCATTTCAGAAAGTTGTCTTTTTCCCATTATCCTGAGTGCCAATAGAATGAAAAGATAAAGTATAAAAGTTCTTATAATTGAAATTAACATTTAATCACCGCTAATATTTTTTCCGTAAAATCTAATTTAATACGCAATTCACCGAAGTTGTTTTTATTTTAAACATAGTATAATTTAATATTTTATCCAAACCCTAGTAAAGGTGATATTATGTTAAAAAATCTGCGTGAAAATATTAATTTCTTAAAAAGTATGATGGATTACAGTGTGGATTTTACTGTCAGAGAGCTGGTGCTTCGTGACGGAACATCAGCGGCTATATTTTCTATTGACGGAATGGTCGATAAAACAGAGGTTACACTGAGCATTTCCACACCGCTCATAACTGCAAGAATACCCGATGATGTCGATTTGTACGAATTTATACGTGACGGTATAGTCAGCAATTGCGAACTTGTAGAGGTTAGCACATATCAGGAATTTGTAAACTATATAAGTTCAGGATTTGCTGCAGTTGGAATTGACGGTTACGAAAATATGCTTGTAATCGGAGTTCAGGGATTCCCTTACAGAGGAGTAAGTGAACCTGCTTCCGAAATGGTTTTCAGAGGCAGCAGAGAAGGTTTTAGTGAGCCTATAAAAATCAATATAACAATGGTCAGGAGAAGAATCAAAAATCCCGATTTGGTCTTTAAATCTATGGAAGTGGGTGATTTGTCCAAAACTCCTATTTGTCTATGTTATATAAAGTCGGCGGTTTCAAGCAAAATTTTAAAAGAACTTGAAAAGCGTTTGAAAGCGGTCGATTTGGATACAGTCCTTGCCTCGGGTTATCTCGTTTCTTATCTAACGGACCGCAACAGCCGAAGTCTTTTTTCAACAATTGGTGTAACCGAAAGGCCAGATACCTTATGCGGAAAAATTACAGAGGGCAGAATAGGAATTTTAGTTGACGGAACGCCTGCCGCTATTATCGTACCGCATTTATTTATAGAAAATTTTCAGAGTTTTGATGACTACAGCAACCGACCGTACTTTGCATCATTTATAAGAATATTAAAATACATCTCATTTTTATTGGCATTATATATGCCGGGACTTTTTGTTGCGATTACAAATTTTCATCTTGAGTATCTTCCCACACCGCTTTTGAATCACATCAATGACGCACTGAGGATAACACCGTTCCCACTTATGGTTGAAGTGTTGATTGTTGCGTTTATGTATGAAGTTATGCGTGAAGCGGGACTAAGACTCCCAAAAACGCTAAGTCATGCGGTCAGTATAGTCGGAGCATTGGTAATAGGCGAAACAGGTGTTTCGGCAGGGTTGATTTCTGCACCGACATTGATTTTTGTAGCTTTCTCTGCAATCTGTTCTTATGTTATTCCCGAACTATACGGAACTGTAACAATACTGAAATTTGGTTATATTGTTGCAGGCGGTATGTTTGGATTAATTGGAATAGTTCTTCTGTCACTTGTTTCAGCTGTAGGAGCTTGCTCTCTTAACAGCTTTGGCGTACCGTATTTTTCTCCGATTGCACCTGTTTCAAAGGGAATTATGTCTGATAATTTCATTAGAAGTGACTGGCACAAACTGAGCAAGCACAAAATAAAAGTACAAAATATGACGGGAGCTGAAACGGATTTTGAAAAATAAAATAGGACCAATTCAATTTGCTGTTTTTTCGGGGCTAGCATCGCTTGGCTTTTTAACTATGTTTACAGGCAGTATATCTTGCTTTTCGATGATAATTTCAGCAGTAATAGCATTTTTGTTAATTATTCCTACTCTGTTGATTTCAACACGAAGTAATCCGGATATTCCGGTACTTTTCCGTGCGGTTGCTGTCGTTTTTGTAATTTTGATAACCGTTGAACTGGTTGACGAATACTGCGAATTTTTCGCTTCAATGGTAAAAACAGGAATCCCAAAGTGGTTTATAGCTTTGCTTTTTTTAATATCAGCACTATATCCTTGTATTAAGGGGATAGAGGCAGTTTCTCGTGCTGCAATGGTGGGGGCAGTTTTTGTAGTGCTTGCAGTTGCACTGATTTTCGCACTATTGCCGTGGAAAGATATTTCCGGATTTACCGACATTGATCACAGCTTCAGTATAAAAAGGAGTATTGATAATGTTATAAATTACTCACCTTTTCTTATCTCAATTTACTTTTTTAAAAATATCAAGGATAACCGTGCACGCTCGGTTACAATTCCGTTCATAGTTATGGTGTTTATTTTTGCGGCTGTTATGTGCTTTGGAAAGCTGTTAAGTGTTACTGAGTATGAATTTATATTTTATGCACTTTCAGAAATTTCCTGTCATATAATGCCAATGGGTTTTTCGGGATTTTTCATAGCTTTTTCACTTATCTGTGTTTATTTTACGGTGGTATATTTCTGCCACAGTGTTAAATTAGCAATAAAATCAAATACTAAACTGCTTTCAATTGCCTTTATTTTGGTGATATACGGTCTGTCTGTGCTTACTATGTACAATGATACGGCGGCAGAAATTTTACAAAACAAATATATGTTTATTGGGTTGTTTGCTTTTTTAGCAATTTTCTCACCAATTGCCGTTGTAATAAAGGAGAAAATAAATGCGTAAAAAGATTATATTGTTGATTATGGCACTTACTATGGCTTTTTCACTTACAGCCTGTGGTTACAATGAGATAAGTAAAAAACTTGTAGCTGACGCAGTTGTAATTGCCGACGACAAACTTAGCTTTGTTGTGGACAGTACCGGGGATGTTAAAGTTTTTGATGTTGATTACACAAATTTTAAGGATTCATGCGAATCGGTTAAGAAAAAGTACGACTACGAGCCGTTCCTTTCTCATACAAAAGAGATTATAGTTTCTACCGATATAAAATTCAGTCAGCTGAAAAAGTATATATCCGAATTAAAGGGGTACTATCAAATTTCGCCTGATATGAGAATCTTCCTCGCTGATGATGATGTTATCACCGCTATAATGAGAGGTAAAATCAATACTGACGAGGTTGAAAAAACTCTTAAAAACTGTGATGAATGTGACGAAAGGCTCTGCCACTACGACAATCTCTATAAGGATAACGAGTTTGCTGTGCTCCATATGGGTGATAATTGCATAGTAGTTGAATATATGAATATATAAAATCAGCAAAATTTAGTGCAAATTGAACAAATCAATGCTCATAATTTTTTGAGATTATGTAGTTATAATTCTATATTGGCATTTAAAAATCTGTTAAAATATAGTATAATTAATATGTATGATTATAGCTATATCGACAGCACCGCACAAACGGTGTGCAAATTTTTAAAACGGAATTTGTGCGGTGTTGGATGTTAATATTTTCCGAAGGGGTTTTTATTATGTCAGCTGAATTTACGGTTTCTCTTGACAAAGTTATTAAAGAACTGTCCCTTGAAGTAATCCATATGTCGGTTGAACCTGATACAATCTTCATAAGCTCATCCGATATTGACCGTCCCGGTTTGGAACTCACAGGCTATCTTGATTTTTTTGACAAAAGAAGGATTATGATTTTGGGCTATACCGAGTACAGTTATCTGGGCAAGTTTGGAGCTGAACAACAGCATCATGTACTCAGTACAATTTTTAATTTGGGACCTCCTGCAGTAATAATTACCAGAAATATGCACCCTACCAACGCACTTAGAATTGCCGCTGAAGAATGCGGTGTTCCACTTTTGAGGAGTGCTGAGTCAACCAGCGTTGTTTCCGCAAACTTAATTTCGTATCTTAATGCAGAGCTTGCACCAAGGATAACCCGCCACGGAGTCTTGGTTGAAGTTTACGGTGAGGGTTGTCTTATAACCGGCGACAGCGGTGTCGGTAAGAGTGAAACAGCTATTGAACTTATCAAGCGTGGTCACCGTCTTGTTGCTGATGATGCTGTAGAAATCCGACGCACATCAAAGTCAACACTTGTTGGAACATCGCCTGAAAATATAAGGCATTTTATTGAACTGCGTGGAATTGGTATAATCAACGCAAGAAGAATTTTCGGTATGGGTTCTATCAAGCAGAATGAAAAAATTGATATGGTTATAAATATGGAAATCTGGAACCCTAACCGTGCTTATGACAGAATGGGTCTTGACAGCGAGTATACCGAAATTCTCGGCGTAAATATTCCGGTAACAACCATCCCTGTCCGTCCGGGCAGAAACCTTTCTATGATTATAGAAGTAGCTGCAATGAACAATAGACAAAAGAAAATGGGCTACAATGCTGCACAGGAGCTTCTTGAAAACTTAGGTATGAGTGTTGAAGAAGATGATTTCCACAAAATTAAGGTAGACACAAGTCTTAGTGATTAATATTCGGAATAAATTTGGGAGAAAATTATGGAGAAATTTATTAACTTCTTAAAAGAAGCTGATATAAACTACAAACTTGATGAGCCTATGAAAAACCATACAACCTTCAAAGTTGGCGGTAATGCAGAGGTTTTTGTCACAGTAAACAATAACTCAGAACTTTTGTCGGTGCTAAATTATGTTGAAAACAACAACATAGTTCATTTTATTATCGGCAAAGGAAGCAATCTTCTTGTATCAGATGATGGAATCAAAGGTGCTGTTATCACACTTAGCGGTGAATTTAATGAGATAAAATTAATTGATGAAAATACCGTTACAGCAGGAGCCGGCGTTCCGTTGATAAAGCTTTGCAGTTTTGCACTCGAAAACGGGCTTTCCGGATTGGAGTTTGCCTACGGTATCCCGGGTTCTGTCGGCGGTGCCGTATTTATGAACGCCGGAGCGTACGGTGGCGAAATCAAAGATGTAATAGTCACTGCTCAGAGTGTTAAAGATGGAAAAACAGAGGATATTGCGGTTGAAAACCTAGGTTTGGGTTACAGAACTTCTGTTTTTAAAACAAATGACAGTGTGATTACAAATGCAACATTCAGGCTACATAAAGCTGATAAAGCAGAAATTAAAACCAAGATGAATGAGCTTATGGGCAGAAGAAAGGATAAACAACCGCTTGAATATCCGTCAGCGGGCAGTACCTTCAAAAGACCTCAGGGAGCGTTTGCAGGTACACTGATTGAATCTTGCGGACTAAAGGGATATTCAGTAGGTGATGCTCAAGTAAGCAGTAAACACGCAGGCTTTGTTATAAATAAAGGCAATACAACTGCTGCTGAGATTAACGAGCTTATAAATCATATTCAAAAAAAGGTGCTGGAAGAAACAGGATATTTTCTTGAAACAGAGGTGATAAGGCTGTAATGGAATTACTGATAATTACAGGAATGTCCGGTGCGGGAAAATCAACAGCACTCAGGGCGACGGAGGATTTGGGATATTTTTGCGTAGATAATATGCCTCCTATGCTCCTCAGCACATTTTACGACTTGTGTTTGAAATCAAATGATAAAAAAATGCAGAAGTGTGCGGTAGTTGTAGACATACGCAGTGCCACGGTGTTCAAGGATTTGTATGATGATTTACGCAAAGTTGCCGAACAGGGTAAAAAGTTTAAAATTCTTTTCCTTGACGCAAAGAGTGATGTACTTATCACAAGATATAAAGAAACCAGACGAAGCCATCCACTTGCCGATAATTTTGAGGATCGCTCGGTAGAAAAATCTGTGCGTCTGGAGCAGCAGCTTCTCAATGTGGTTAAAGCTCATGCTGATTACATAATAGATACTTCATCAATGTCTATGAAACAGCTCCGGAGCAGAATTACAGGGCTTTTTTCAATTGATTCAATGGACGCTATGAAAATCACTTGTATGTCATTCGGCTTCAAGTACGGTATTCCTCTTGAGGCGGATGTGGTGTTTGATGTGCGTTGTCTGCCGAATCCTTACTATATCCCGGAACTTAAAAACCTCACAGGACTTGACGCTGTTGTAAGAGATTATGTTATGAGAGAGGAAGTCAGCGGTCAGTTTTTGGACAAACTGCTGTCTTTGCTTGATTTGTCGATTCCGCTTTATCAAAGAGAGGGCAAAAGCGAGTTGGTTCTCGGCATAGGTTGTACGGGTGGAAAGCATCGTTCGGTAACAATTGCAGGTTATGTTCATAATCACTTGATTGATTCGGGCTATCCGTCGGCAATATCACACCGTGATATAAATAAACCGTAAAGGGGTAAGCTATGTCTTTTTCCTTTGAAGTAAAGCAGGAGATTGCGTCGATTCCTTCAAAAGCGGGTTTCGGACGGTTTTCTGAATGTTACGGTATGCTCTTATTTGCAAAAAAGTTTTCAAATGAGGAGATAATTTTTACAACCGAAAATAAATTTGTCAACAGTTTGTTTACAGAGCTTTTGAGCGTGCTTTTTTCACCTGTAATTGAAACAACCTACGGATTAAAACCACGCAATTCAAATCATCAGCTTATTACAACAAGGGTAATTAATACGGACGATTGCCAAAAAATTTACTCGGCTTTCGGTTACAGTCAAAGGGATATTACTTTGCGTATAAACCGTGCTGATGTTTCGGATGATGAGCAGTTGTCGGCATTTCTGCGTGGTGCGTTTATGTCATGCGGAAGTGTAACTAATCCTGAGAAGGGTTATCATTTGGAGTTTAAGGTCCCGTTTCGCAACCTTGCATGTGATTTACTCGCTCTGCTTTGCGAGATAGGTCAGTGTAATCTTAAGCCAAAATACATTATACGCAGTGGTTATTATATTGTTTATTTTAAAGATTCCGAACAAATTGCGGATTTACTGACATTTATGGGTGCTTTTAACAGCTCAATGACAATAATGGGCACAAAGGCTATGAAAAAAGTTCGTAACAACACAAACCGGAGAGTGAACAGCGAACTTCATAATATCAAAAAAACAGCGGTTGCGTCCGCCAAGCAGGTCAGGGCAATAAAACAGCTGATGAAGAGTGAAGAATACAATACACTTCCCGAGGAACTAAAAGAGATGGCAGAACTTAGGCTTGCAAATCCTGAGATGTCGTTAAGAGACCTAGGCAAATTAACAAGTGATAATATCAGTCGAAGCGGTGTCAATCACCGGCTGAAACGGTTAATGTCATATACAGATGAAGAATAAACTTATGAGGTAAAATATGAGCGAAAATTTAAGTGAAATTCCAAAAGAAGATAAGGCAGAGTTTGAACAACTCTATGATACACTGGCTGAAAAGGTGGAGGAGTTGGAAAACGGCGGACAAAACTTTTCTCAGATGATGGAAACCTATAGGGTTGCCGCAAACAGTCTTATCGGATGTTACGAAATTTTAAGGGATTCAGAAAATGAAGTTATTCAGCTCAATGAAAGAATAGAGGAACTTAGCAGAGAGTGTGGTGAAATGCAATGAACTACCTCGCTATGATAGAAAATGAGATTTACAGCTCACTGCCTAAGCAACAATTGACCGAGCAGGTTCTTATTGATTCAATGCGTTACTCACTTGAAGCAGGAGGCAAACGCATAAGACCGCTCTTGGTGCTTCTGTTCGCAAAGGCTTGCGGTTCAGAAGAGAGCGTGGCACTTCCGTTTGCTGCGGCAGTTGAAATGATACACACTTACAGTCTTATTCATGACGACTTACCGTGTATGGATGATGATGATTTACGCCGTGGCAAACCGTCCAATCATAAAGTTTTCGGTGAAGATATAGCACTTCTGGCAGGAGATGCACTGCTGACAAATGCCTTTGCTACAGCATTGGGAGATAGGGCGATTTCTCTTGTGGGTGCCGATAAAGCTGCCAAATGTGCCAAAGTTCTCGCAGATTGTGTAGGTATGACAGGTATGGTAGGCGGTCAGGTTATAGACTTAGCTTCCGAGGGCAAGTCAGTTTCCATAAATGTAATAAAAGAAATGCACCTCAAAAAAACATCCTGTCTTATTAAAGCGGCTTGTATTATGGGAGTTATTGCGGCAGGCGGTGACGAAACAACCGTCAGTTTTGCTGAAAAATACGGAATAAGTCTGGGGCTTGCTTTCCAAATTATGGACGATATTTTGGATGTTACAGGTAACGAAAAAGATTTAGGTAAACCTATTGGCAGTGATGCAGATAATCAAAAATCAACATTTGTTACACTGCTTGGAATTGACAAATGTAAAAGATTGGTACAAAAATATACAAATGATGCAATATCAGCATTAGACGGTTTTAACGGAGATACTGAACCGCTTAAAGAAATTGCACTCAAAATGTCAGAAAGAAAGAGCTGATACCGCAATAAGGGTAAGCGGAAAAACCATAACAGTATGTTTGGTGTAGTCAGTCAAGAGATAGAAAAATGTCAGATTACAGTATTTTATCACAACTTAGCAGTCCTGATGATTTAAAAAAACTGCCTGAATCAGAGCTTCCAAAGCTTTGCGAAGAAATTCGTCAAAAATTGGTAGAGGTTGTTTCTGAAAACGGAGGTCACCTTGCCTCAAATCTCGGTGTGGTGGAACTTACAATTGCATTGCACCGCTCCTTTAAAGCACCTTTTGACAGTATTGTTTGGGATGTTGGGCATCAGTCCTACACTCATAAAATGCTCACGGGCAGATATTCAAAAATTGAAACAATCCGTACCAAAGGTGGCTTATCAGGCTTTCCGAAACGCAACGAGAGCAAGTATGACGATTTTAATGCAGGTCACAGCAGTACTTCAATTTCTGCGGCTTTTGGTATGGCAAAAGCTAAACAGATTAAAGGTGAAAAATCTCATACCGTTGCTGTTATAGGTGATGCCTCTTTTACAGGCGGTATGGCTCTTGAGGGGTTTAACAACGCAGGACGGTACAGCAAAAAGTTCATAGTTGTGCTTAATGACAATAAAATGTCAATTGGCAAAAATGTTGGTGCCTTTGCAAAATATCTTACCAGGGTTAGGGTAAATCCGTGGTACCTTCGTCTTAAAAATAAAATTGAGCGTGTTCTTTTAAAAATTCCTATTGTCGGCAAATGGTTGATTAAACTTCTTGCCCATTCAACGAGTAAGGTTAAAAAGATTGCTTATCGTGATACTATCTTTGATAACTTTGGCTTTACCTACTTCGGACCAATTAACGGACACGATATAGATGAGCTGGAACGTGCGTTTGAAGCAGCAAAAAAACTTGATGCCCCCGTACTTATTCATGTTGTTACAAAAAAGGGTAAAGGTTATGAATATGCTGAAAAGGACCCGAAAACTTTCCACGGCATAAATCGGTTTGATATAATAACAGGAGAAAGTCCGCAAAGTAAGGAGAGTTTCTCTTCTGTTTTTGGTGAGTATATGTGCCAAATTGCCTCAAAAGATAGGCGGATTTGTGCTATTACAGCGGCTATGAAGCCGGGTGTTGGATTAAACGACTTCAGCATTCAGTATAAAGATAGATTTTTTGATGTTGGTATAGCCGAAGAACATGCAGTGACTTTTGCGGCAGGACTTGCATGTAAGGGAATGGTACCTGTTTTTGCGGTGTACAGCACTTTTTTACAGCGTGCGTATGACCAGCTTTTGCACGATGTTGCAATGCAAAAGCTTCATGTTGTTATCGCAATTGACCGTGCGGGCATAGTAGGTGATGACGGTGAAACACATCAGGGTGTGTTTGATGTTTCAATGCTAAATTCACTGCCTAATACAACGATATATTCACCGTGTTATTTTGACGGTCTCAAAAAATGCCTTAATGAGGCGGTCTATCATACCGAAAGCCTTGTGGCAGTTCGTTATCCGAGAGGCGGCGAACTATACCGGCCTGAAAATTATCTTGAAGCATCTGTGGATTTTGATTTTTACGGCAGCAAAGATTGTGATACACTTATTGTTACTTATGGTCGGCTTTTCTCAAATTGTTGTGAAGCAAAGAAAAAGCTTATAAAAAACGGCAAAGAAGTCTGTGTTCTTAAATTAAATCAGATTAAACCGTTGCCCGAAAAGGCGGTTTGTGACTCGCTGGTTTTTAAAGATATTCATTTTTATGAAGAAGGTATGATGAACGGTAGTATAGCCTATTGCTTTAACACCGAACTTACCAGGATGGGTTATGCAGGTAAAGTGAATATTCATGCTATTGACGATGTTTTTGTGGATCATCAGACTGTTTCACAGGCACTCAAAGAGCTGTGTTTTGACAGTGAAAGTATAGTAAAAGATATTTTGGAGATTGAATGAAAAAGCGTTTAGATATTTTGGTTTATGAAAAGGGATTTTGCGAATCAAGAGAAAAAGCAAAAGCTATAATAATGTCAGGTCTTGTCTATGTTGACAACCAAAAAGCCGATAAATGCGGTGTTCAGTATGATGAAAAATCAAATATTGAAGTCCGTGGCAACACCCTTCAATATGTATCAAGGGGCGGTCTAAAGCTTGAAAAAGCAATAGACAAGTTCAAACTGGATTTAACAGGAAAAATTACAATGGACATAGGGGCATCAACGGGTGGTTTTACCGATTGTATGCTGCAAAACGGTGCAGTAAAAGTTTATTCAATTGATGTAGGCTACGGTCAGCTTGCGTGGAAACTGCGTTCAGATAAGAGGGTAATAAATCTCGAAAGGACTAATTTCCGTAATGTAACAACCGACCAAGTTCCTGATAAAATAGATTTTTTTTCAATAGATGTTTCATTTATTTCATTGAAGCTTTTACTTCCTGTGGCAAGACAATTGCTTGCGGATGAAGGCGAAGCTGTCTGCCTTATTAAACCTCAGTTTGAAGCAGGCAGAGAAAATGTCGGCAAAAAAGGTGTAGTTCGTGATCCGAAAATTCACGAATCAGTTGTCAATATGATAGTTGATTTTTGTCTTGCAAACGGGTATTCGGTACTTAACCTTGACTTTTCACCAATAAAAGGTCCTGAGGGAAATATCGAATATTTGATACACCTTAAAAAGAGCGATGAACCTCAACTTTTCACCGATATTATTCCAAAAGAATTGGTACAGCTTTCTCATAAAACTCTTTCAAAGTAGGTTTAAACTATGAATATATGTTTAAAAGTAAATGTTCAAAAAGAAAAAGCGGTAAATTATGCAAATGAAGTTATCAATCTTCTTTTAGAGAATGATGTTTCTGTTCTTATGAAAGAAGATGTCCGTGATTTTTTTCAAAATAATGAACTTATACATTACTATGAGGATGACAACAGGCTTTTCTCAGATGCTGACTGCGTAATAACAGTTGGCGGTGACGGAACAATAATTCATAACGCTCTTTTTGCGGCAAAAAATAATATTCCTCTTGTTGGTGTAAATGCAGGCAGAGTTGGATATGCGGCAGAAATTGAATTTTCGGAAATCAATTTGCTCAAAAAAATTTTAAAGGGTGACTATGAAGTTGAGCAGCGAATGATTCTTGAAGTTTCAATTGAAAAATCTGATGAAACATTAACTTATTACTGTATTAACGAAGTTGTAATTTCACGAGGACAGCTGTCACGAATTATTGATATGACTCTGTTTGTTAATGATGAAAAGACTATGAATTACCGTGCCGACGGTTTGATTTTTGCAACACCTACAGGCAGTACAGCGTACTCATTGTCAGCAGGAGGCCCTGTTGTTGAACCTACAATGCAGTGCATTGTTATGACGCCAATCTGTCCGTATGCTCTTATGGATAAAACCTTGATTTTCAGCGAAGGCACATCTCTTGCGGTTGTCGCTAACAGACATTCTGCCGAGGATGAAAAAAGTTATGTTACCATCGACGGTCAAACGGTTATTCCGTTATCATCTAAAGATAAGGTGACGATCCGACGTTCACCGTTGACACTCAAACTTATTTCGCTGAAAAAACGTAATTTTTGCCGACTTGTTGGACAAAAGCTAAAGGAGGACTACTGATGAAGTCCTCAAGACATTCAAAAATTTTAGAACTGGTCAACGAATATGATATAAATACGCAGGAGGAACTTTTAAACCGATTGACTGAGTCAGGTTTTAAAGTAACTCAGGCAACTGTATCGAGAGATATTAAGGAACTTCGTCTGCTCAAAACTTTGGGCCCAAACGGAAAATACCGATACACCTCAGGAGTGCGTAGGTCACTGGATAATCAGTCGGGTTTTGAAAATCTTTTTTCATCTTCGTCACTGTCTGTAGAAAGTGCAGAGAACATAGTGGTTGTAAAAACGATGAGCGGAATGGCACAAGCTGTTTGTGCCTCTTTAGATAATACGAACAATGAAAATATTATTGGAACAATCGCTGGTGACGACACGATTTTTATGGTTGTAAAAACCAAAGCGGATGCCGTACAGCTTGTTGGTGAATTTAGAAAATTACTGTAAATTTATACTAAAAGTGAGGATTTTATGCTGAATTCCCTTTATATAGAAAATATTGCCGTCATTGAAAAAACAAATATAGATTTTTCTCAGGGACTCAATGCACTGACAGGCGAAACAGGTGCAGGTAAAAGTATCATTATCGACTCAATAAATGCAGTCACGGGTCATCGCACAAGTAAAGATATTATACGGACCGGAGCAGAAAAAGCTTTTGTTGCGGCAACTTTTACCAATGTTAATGAAGAAATTCTGAATAAGGCATCAGAGTTAGGTTTTGAGAGTGAAGACGGTTCCTTGATTTTTAGTCGTGAACTTTCACTAAACGGACGCAGTAGTTGTCGTATAAACTCCCGCCCGGCAACCCTTGCAGTACTTAAGGAACTCGGCATAAATCTTATAAATATTCACGGTCAACACGAAAGCTTGGAGCTTATGCAGTCGGAGTCGCACATAAATTATATAGATAACTTTGCCGAGATAAGCGAGGTTGTTGCCGATTATTATTCTTCTTATAAAGAACTAAAAAAACTTGAAAAACTTCTTAATACTTCCAAAACAGACGAAAGCCGTCGTTTGTATGAAATTGATTTGTTGAATTTTCAGGTTGATGAAATTAACAATGCTGCTCTTGAAATAGGTGAAGACGAGGCGTTGGAAGATGAGAGAAGATTGCTTGAAAACGGTGAAAAAATTGTTTCTCTTCTTAAAAAAGCAACTTCAACACTCTCCGGATACGGTGAAGGTAATGCCTGCGATTTGGTGGATGAAGCAAGTTCATATTTAATAAAAGCTTCTGCACTTTATGAAGAAGCCGACGATGTCAGCAATAGACTGGCTGATTTATCTTACACATTGCAGGATATATCTGCCGAAATAAGCGGAATGGTTGATGAACTTGACCTTAATCCTTTAAGACTTGACGAAGTAGAGGAAAGACTTGATGAGATTTATAAATTAAAACGAAAATATGGTTCAACCATTGAAGAAATTCTGGAGTTTAGAGATGAAGCAGATCAAAAACTTGCCGAACTTCAGAATTACGATGCAAATATGGCGAATGCCAAGCAGGAATATGAAAAACTTTTAAAATTAACTAATAAAAAAGCCGAAAATCTGACTAAATTAAGGTATAAGTCGGGCGAAGAGTTTTCAAAAAGAGTTCAGACAGAGATGAAATTTCTCGATATGCCAAATGTACGGATTTTCGTTTCTATAGAAGAAACACCGTTATCACCAAAGGGTAAAGATAAGGTAGAAATTCTGATTTCAGCCAACCCGGGTGAAACTCCTAAACCTGTTACAAAAATTGCTTCCGGCGGTGAGCTTTCAAGAATGATGCTCGCCATCAAAACTGTTCTGTCCGAAAGCGACACAATAGATACTCTGATTTTTGATGAAGTTGATACCGGTATCTCCGGCAAAGCAGCGATGAAAGTCGGAATGAAACTTCGTGAAGTTGCCAAAAATCGACAAGTTTTGTGCGTAACACATCAGGTTCAGATTGCATCCCTTGCAGAAAATCATTTTCTTATAAGGAAAAACTTTAAAGAGGACAGAACCTTTACAGATGTAATTTCACTTGACAGAGAGGGAAGAATAAACGAGCTTTCAAGAATTATGGGTGGAATTGAAATTACCGAAAATACCCGAAAGCTCGCAGCTGAAATGCTTGATAATAATTGATAAGTAAATGTTGTAAATATGAGGTAGGCTATGAAAGTTTGGTCAGTGAAAAAATCGAATACAAAGAAGGCACTGGCAACTGCTAACCGCCTCGAAATACCGCCGTTTTTAGCTTTATTGCTTGATATCCGAGGTCTTACAAAGGATGACGAAATCGTTGAATTTCTTTCAGAGAAACACAGCTTTTCCGACCCGTTCCTTATGAAAGATATGGATAAAGCGGTTGAACGCATAAACTCAGCTGTTGAAAACGGTGAAAAAATCTGTGTTTACGGTGATTATGACGCCGACGGAGTAACAAGTACAGCACTTTTATTCAGTTATCTTAATGACAGCCTGGGAGCAGATGTTATTTTTTACATACCTTCTCGTGACGGCGAAGGCTATGGAATGAATCAAGGTGCTGTTGATAAGCTTCACAGTCAGGGAGTAACTCTGATTATTACTGTCGATAACGGAATTTCAGCCTGTAAGGAGATTGATTATGCCTCTTCTTTGGGAATTGATACGGTTGTGACAGACCACCATATGCCGTCGGGCGAAATTCCAAATGCTGTTGCCGTCGTTGATGTGAATCAAAAAGGCGATACTTCTCCTTTCAGAGATTTTTCGGGTGTGGGCGTTGCCTTTAAACTTGTTATGGCACTTGAGGGAGAGTATGCAGACACAGAATCTTTGCTTGAAAATTTCAGCGACATAATTGCAATTGGAACAATAGGCGATATTGTTGCACTGCGTGGCGAAAACAGAACTCTTGTAAAATCGGGTATCCGTCATATTCAGAACAGCGACAGAATAGGTATTAATGCTATGAAACTGGAAGCAGGGCTGAATAATAAAACAATAACTTCAGGCAATATCTCTTTTACAATTGTTCCCAGAATAAATGCAGGCGGCAGACTAGGGCTTTCTGCTAAAAGTGTAAATTTGCTCCTTACAGAAGATGAAACTGAAGCGGAGCAAATTGCATCAGAACTTGGTGTTGACAATACTGACAGACAAAATATTGAAAAGGAAATACTTGATTCCATCGACAAAAAAATAAATCAACATCCCGAAATTATAACGGACAAAATTATTGTCATAGACGGTGAGGGCTGGCATCACGGTGTTATCGGTATAGTTGCATCCAGAGTCAAAGAAATATACGATAAGCCTGTTATTATAATAGGTGTTGATGCAGAAGGTAAAGCCAGAGGCAGCGGACGAAGTGTAGAGGGCTTTTCCCTTTGTGATGCAGTGTTTGCCTGCAGTGAATACCTAACACACTACGGCGGTCACCCAATGGCTGTCGGACTAAGCCTCGATAAAGAAAACATAAAAAAATTTCGCAGAGCAATAAACGCATATTGTGCAAAACTTAAAATGCCGTACAGTATGCTTTCCATTGATTGCAAACTTAACCCGATGCAGCTTGATTTGTCGCTGGTAGATCAGATAAAACTTCTTGAGCCGTATGGCAGTGCCAATCCATCTCCGATTTTCGGGCTATATAATATGGTTATTACAGAGGTGAAATTCTTAAGCGGAAATAAGCATACTCGATTTACACTTAGAAGAGAAAAAAGTTACACAGTAGCACTTTATTTTGGACTTTCAGAAGAAAATTGCTTTTATAAACCGGGTGATGTTGTAAATCTTGCAGTCACTTTAGACCGCAATGAGTTTCGAGGACAGGAAAATATAAGTGTTATAATTAAAGATATAAAGTATGCTGACAGCAATAACGAGGATTTTATTGACAACCTCAGAATTTTTGAAAAGTTTGCCTCACGCTACCCGATAACAAGGGAAGAAGCAACCCAAATTCTTCCAAATAGAAATGACTTTGCACTGGTATATCGTTATCTAAAGCAATGCGGTATATTTACAAAAAATGAATATTTTTTGATAAAATCACTTGACTATAAAATAAAAACAGGTAAACTAAGAATTATACTTCATGCAATGAAGGAACTCGGTCTGATAAAATGGACTCAGGGCTTACATAGTTTTCGGATTGAATTGCTCAACAGCGGTAAAGTTAATATAGAAGACAGTATTTTTATCCGAAAATTAAGGGAGGTGCAGTAAATGTCTGAAATCGAATATACTCATTATGAAAATTACGAGGACTACAATGACCTTGTTACCTTAATTAACGAAAGTGATAATACATTTGACCTCATAACAATTCAAAAGGCATATAATCTTGCAGCAGAGGCTCACGGTAATCAGCGTAGAGTTTCCGGCATACCTTATATTCTTCATCCCACTTCGGTAGCCTGCATACTTGTAAAAATGGGTATGGATACCGATTGTGTTGTTGCGGCACTTCTTCACGATGTTGTTGAGGATACAGATACTGAACTTGACGCTATTAAAAAAGAGTTTGGTGATACAATTGCTGAATTGATTGACGGTGTAACAAAACTTTCAAAAATTAAATTTTCTAACCGTGAAGAACGCCAGGCAGAAAATCTGCGTAAAATGCTCATTGCAATGAGCAACGATATCCGGGTTATTATAGTCAAACTTGCTGACAGACTGCACAATATGTATACTATTGGTGTTATGAACCCTCAAAAACAAAGGGATAAAGCACTGGAAAATATGGAGGTTTATGCACCTATTGCTCACCGCCTTGGTATGAAGGAGATGAAGGAAAAACTAGAGGATATTTCAATCCGAATTCTTGACCCTGTCGGTTATCAGGAAATAGAGAACGAACTTCTCCTAAAAAAAGATCAGCGTGATAAATTTATTGAAAAAATAAAACGTGAAATTACCGAGCGGATTGGTGACACAGTTAAACATATTTATATTGCAGGCAGGGTAAAATCAATTAATTCCATCTACCGCAAAACCTTTATGAAAGGTAAGACAATGGATGAAATCTACGATGTCTTTGCGGTTCGTGTAATAGTTGATTCTGTGCTTGATTGCTACAATGTGCTTGGTGTAGTTCATGATATTTATCAACCTATCCCAAACAGGTTTAAGGATTATATCAGCACTCCTAAAAAGAATATGTATCAATCTCTTCACACAACGGTAATCGGTAAGGATGGAGTGCCTTTTGAAGTGCAAATTCGTACATGGGAAATGCACTATACAGCAGAGTATGGGATTGCCGCACACTGGAAGTATAAACTCGGACTTTCAAACAAAAAATCCGACAAAGCTATTATGCAGGACAGAATCGCCTCCCTAAGAAAGATGATTGAAAATCAGGTACAGTCTGAGGACGGTACCGAAATTATAAAAAATATTAAAAACGACCTTGACCAGGACGAAGTTTTCGTGTTTACTCCAAAGGGCGATCTGATGAATTTACCTAACGGTTCCACGGTAATTGACCTGGCCTATGCTATTCATACCGAAGTCGGCAACAGAATGATAGGAGCTAAGGCTGACAGACGCATTGTTCCTATTGATTACAAACTTCACAATGGCGAGATTATTGAGATAATTACTCAAAGAGAAGGAACAGGCCCTAAACGCGACTGGTTAAAGATAGTTAAAACCTCAGAGGCACGCACTAAAATCCGTCAGTGGTTCAAACGTGAAAAACGTGATGAAAATATAATAGAGGGTAAAGCTATGCTTGAAGCCGAACTTAAAAAGGCAGGCATTTATTTAACTGACGAGGATTCTCGTGAGATACTCACAAAAATCCACTCAAGACATAATTGCAATACCCTTGATGATTTTTATGCGGCTATCGGTTACGGTGGCATACAGCTGTGGAAGGTTCTTCCTAGAATCAAGGAAGAATATCAAAAAAAATATGAACAAAAAGTAGAAGAATTTATTCCACCTAAAGAACCGGCAAAGCATCGCCGAAATGCTTCCTCCGGTGTTGAGATTGAAGGACTGGACAATTGCTTAATCAAATTTTCAAAATGTTGCAGTCCGCTTCCGGGTGATAATATCATTGGATTTGTAACCCGTGGATACGGTGTTTCAATCCATAAAAGAAGTTGCCCTAATGTTCCTCAAAATATCAGTGAATCAGCCGAGCCTGAGCGTTGGGTCAATGCGAAATGGATAGATAATATTAAAGAGAATTTCTTAAGTGTGCTTGAAATTGAAGCTGTTGACAGAACCGGTCTGCTTGCCGATTTGACTATACAGCTTTCTCAAATGCACATATTTATTCATAACCTTTCGTCACGCAGTAAAAAAGGCGGCACTGCGATTGTTGTTGTATCAATTGATACAAATGGCATTGATCACCTTAAAGGTATTATGACGCATCTTGGTAATATAAACGGTATAATTTCTGTAAAAAGAATATAATAAATCGGGCAGACTGTCTTTTAAGGCGGTCTGCTTTTGTCATAACTTTCTGCTTCCTAACATAAATATATGTGTAAGAAAATAATCGGAGGTAATAAAATGACAGATTATCTACCTGAAGGACGCAGAATAGATACATACGAAAATTTAGAGGCAATGTCAAGCATAAAGGCATTAAATGATGCAATGCGTGAACATAAAATTCTTGAAGCAAGGGCAACTGTTTGCGATCAAAATCATAACCTTGTTGTTGATCTCGGTTTTATGAAAGGAATAATCAAAAGGGAAGACGGTGCAATTGGTATTCGTGAGGGAAAAGTCCGTGACATTGCTGTGATTTCAAGGGTAAACCGCCCGGTTTGTTTTGTTGTAAAAGGATTTACCAAGGATGAAAAAGGCAACACAATTGCGATTCTTTCACGGGAAGAAGCTCAGCGTGCCTGTGAAAGGGAATATATCTCAACATTAATTCCCGGTGATGTTATAGACGGAAAAATTACTCATCTTGAAAATTTCGGTGCATTTGTTGATATAGGCTGCGGAATAGTTGCACTTATGCCAATTGATGCAATCTCGGTTTCAAGAATTGAACACCCTAGGGAGCGTTTCACAGTCGGAATGGATATAAAAGCAGTTGTACGCTCTGTAGAAGAAAACCGAATCAGTCTTTCTCATAAGGAACTTCTCGGAACATGGGAGGAAAATGCTGCAAAATTTTCAGCAGGTGAAACAGTAGCAGGTATTATCCGCAGTGTCGAAAACTACGGTGCGTTTGTGGAGCTTGCTCCAAATCTTGCAGGTCTTGCCGAAAGCCGTGAAGGAATAAAAGTTGGTGAGCAAGCCTCGGTTTTTATTAAAAGTATTATCCCTCAACGGATGAAAATTAAATTGATTATAATTGATACATTCAGATATGAATACAATCCAAAGCCGCCTCAATATATTTTTAACGGCAATCATATTGACAGCTTTTTATACAGCCCTCAGAATTCCGATAAGACTGTAATGAGTTACTTTTATTGACAGATGATAGTTGTGTTTTCCGGCGAAATATGTTATAATTGCCCTATAAAATTTTGGGTGATATTATGGAAAAATTTTGGATAACGCTGTTGATTTTACTTGCCATTGCAGAAGCTGCTGCGGTAATTATTGTTTTTATAAAGAATAAAGACAAAAATAAGAATAATTTTGACAATGAATTTAATCTTCTGCGAAAGAATATTTCAGAAGATTTAGTTAGTAACATTAAGCTGATGTCCGATTTTATGAATAAAAATCAGCAGATGATGTCTAACAATCAAAGTGATAGGTTAAGTCAGATGGAACAGCGTCTAAAAACCTTTTCGCTTGAAAATGAACAAAAACTTGAAAATATACGAGAAGTTGTCGAAAGAAAATTAGTGTATATTCAAGAGGATAATAACCGTCAGCTTGAAAAAGTTCGTGAAACAGTGGATCAAAAATTGCAAAATACGCTTGATGATAAACTTAATAAATCTTTTGAAATTGTCAGTAAAAGGCTGGAGCAGGTATATAAAGGTTTGGGTGAAATGCAAAGCTTGGCTGTTGGTGTGGGTGACCTAAAAAAGGTGCTTTCAAATGTTAAAACCCGTGGCATACTTGGCGAGATTCAGCTCAGTTCAATACTAAAAGAAATTCTTGCCCCCGAACAGTATGAAGAAAATGTTGCAACCAAAAAAGGCAGCCGTAATGTAGTTGAATTTGCAGTTAAACTACCTGCTGATAATGATAGCTTTATATATCTGCCGATTGACAGTAAATTCCCCGGAGACACTTATCAAGCATTACAAAGTGCGGTTGACAGCGGAGATAAAACTTCCATAGAGATAGCCGAGAAAAACCTAATAACCCGAATCCGTCAAGAAGCTAAAGATATTTTTGAAAAATATGTTTCGCCTCCTGAAACCACTGATTTTGCGATTATGTTTCTGCCGTTTGAAGGTTTGTATGCAGAAGTTGTCAACCGTGGGCTTGTCGAGATATTACAAAGAGAGTACAAGGTGAATATTGCAGGGCCTTCCACAATGGCAGCTTTACTTAATTCGTTGCAAATGGGTTTCAAAACTCTTGCTGTGCAGAAAAGAAGTGCCGAGGTGTGGAATGTACTGAGTGATGTTAAAAAAGAATTTGAGAATTTTAATTCTGTTTTAGCAAAAACGCAACAGCGTATTAACCAAGCAAATGATGAACTTGATAAGCTTGTTGGTGTTCGCTCAAGGCAAATTGAGCGTAAATTATCATCAATTCAGAAAATTGATGATAGTATTGATTAATTTTAAAATCTATGATATAATTTAAGCGGTATGTAAATATCCGTCAGTTCGAAACCATCCTGACGATAAACAAAACTACGGGACTTTAACTTGTAAAAAGTTTTTATTTTTTACAGGTTTATGCAGAATACTGCTTAATCAGGACGCCGTGGTGCGTCCTTTTTTTCTGTTTTGAAATAATAACGGCGGTATTTGTTCCCATAAATTTTTTTAGAGAGGTAGATATATGGAACGGTACAGCGTAATAACGGAAAAAAATCCGAGAGAAATTGTTCTCCTGCGTGGTAGTGGCTGTAAGTGGAAAAGATGCACTTTTTGCGATTATCATTTGGATTCTTCTTCCTCTGAGGAAGAAAATTTTAAATTGAACAGCGAAGTTCTCTCAAAAGTTACGGGGATTTATCAAAGCCTTGAGGTGATAAATTCAGGCAGTTACTGTGAGCTTGACAATAAAACTATGAATTTAGTTTTAGAAACCTGTATTAAAAACAATATACAAAAATTGTGTTTTGAATGTCATTTTATGTATAAAAATCAGGCGGTCAAGGTAAAAGAGTTTTTTAAAAATCATGGAATCTCATTAAAGATAAAAACAGGTGTTGAAACCTTTGATGCAGATTACAGAGAGAAAAAAATGAAAAAGGGATTTGGAAAAGCAACACCGCAGCAAATAGCAGAATATGCTGACGAAGTTTGTTTGCTTTTCGGGCTTCCGGGTCAAACGGAACTGAGTATGAAAAATGATATTGAAACAGGTCTTAAATATTTTGAAAGAGTATGTATTAATATTATGAATGAAAATTCCACAGCAGTAGCACCTGATTACAGTGTAGTTAAAATTTTTTCAGAAAAAATCGAACCTGATTACAGATGCAGCAATAGAGTGGATATTTTGATGGATAATTTAGAATTTGGAGTAGGTACAAAGGTTCAGGAGGTTTTAAAATGATAAACGAATTACTTCTTATAGGTTCATTGATAGTTATTTTCGGAGGTGCTCTTTTAGCATATAGAATATTTGGCAAAGCAGGTTTGTATGCAGTAACGGTAATTGCCACAATAACAGCTAATATTGAATGTTTGATTATGGTAAACGCCTTTGGTATGGAGCAGACTTTAGGAAATGTTTTTTTCGCAGTTACTTTTTTGGTAACAGATATTTTAAGTGAAAACGAAGGTAAAAAAGCGGCAAACAAAGCTGTATTTATTGGAGTTTTCACATCAGTATTCTTTATGGCAGTTTCACAGAGCTGGATGCTCTATACACCTTCGTCATCGGATTTTATTATGCCGTCAATAAAAGATGTATTTTCAAATACTCCAAGAATGATGATTTCATCACTTGTAGTTTATGCAATTTCACAGATTATAGATGTACAACTGTATCACGCATGGTGGAAATTCACTGAAAAACTTTGCGGTAATAAGAAAAAGTTTCTTTGGCTTAGAAACAACGGCTCAACGCTCATTTCACAAATACTTAATACAGCCCTATTCACAATATTTGCTTTCTGGGGAATTTATGATTTTTCAACACTAATCAGCATAATGTGGTCAAGTTATGTGATATTCATAGTAACATCGCTTTGTGATACTCCGGCGGTTTATTTGGCAAGAAAAATCCATGAAAATTGTCATAAACAAAATGATATAGTTGCAAATTAACAAATGAAAACTTGTTTATCCAAACAAATACTTATTCCACAATTTCTATTGACAAATCCGTGATAAAAATGTAGAATAAAATATGGTTAATAGTTTAAAATATTTTAATCATCTCTACAGCAAATATGGATAATTTGTTAATAATTTGATCTGATATAAGTTTTTTGCATTGTATCAGAGCAGAAAGGTACGGTCATAATAATGATAAAAAATTGGATAAATGAATCTATGTTTTATCACATCTATCCTTTAGGCTTTTTTGGATGTGAAATGGAAAACAAGGGCGACGAAAATAAGTCAGATAAAATTTTGAAATTAATAGATTATATACCTCACCTGAAAAGATTGGGTATAAATGCACTTTACATAGGCCCAATTTTTCAAAGTGCTACTCATGGATATGACACAACCGATTATAAAAAAATTGATTCCCGTTTAGGTACAAATGAGGATTTTTCAACGGTTGCAAAGGCTTTGAAAGATAACGGAATAAGTATAGTTTTGGATGGTGTTTTCAATCATGTTGGCAGAAATTTCTGGGCATTTGAAGATGTCAAAGCTAACAGAGAAAACTCACCTTACTGTTCATGGATAAGTGGACTTAGATTCGACTGGAACAATAGCTATAATGACGGCTTTCACTACGATAGTTGGGAGGGTCACGAGCTTCTTGTTAAGCTTAATATGAATAACCCTGATGTAAGGAATCATCTGCTTGATGCAGTTGAATATTGGATAGACGAATGGGATATAGATGGAATCCGCCTTGATGCTGCGGATTGCATAGATTTGCAATTTTTTAGAGAGCTTAAGCAAAGGACTACTGCCAAAAAATCAGACTTTTGGTTAATGGGTGAAATTATCAACGGAGAATATACAAGGTGGCTTCAGCCTGATTTGTTGGATTCCGTCACTAACTATGCACTTTTCAATGGAGTTTATAACAGTCTTAATTCAAAAAATTTATGTGATATTGGATTCAATGTAAACAGGGAGTTTAACAAAGAATGGGGACTTTATAAAGGCAAGCTCCTCTATAACTTTGTAGATAATCACGATGTAAATCGTGTTGCTTCGATGATTCAAAATCCAAAGGATTTGTTTAATGTTTACTCGATAATTTACACTTTGCCGGGTGTTCCTTCAATTTACTACGGAAGTGAATGGGGAATAAAGGGAGATAAGCATAATGGCGGAGATATAGTTCTTCGTCCTGAAATTGATGTCGATAATATTCCTATTGAGAATAATGAGCTTGTTGAACATATAGCTAAGTTATCCGGAATTCGTTCATCACGAAACGCATTAAAGTATGGTGATTATGAACAGGTAATGTCGGAGTGTCTGCATTGGGCTTTTGCAAGAAACAGTGAGGATGATACAGCATTGGTTTTTGTAAATACAGATGATAATCCGTATCACTTCTCAGTAAACTATCGTGGCAGACAGTATGAGCAGGATGTTGAACCAAATTCTACAGTTGTTGTATAAGAAAATATGGAAAAATTAATATCTAAAACAGTTGATAAAGCTACAGATTTTATAGCAGGAATATGGACAGATTTACTGTTGGCAGTGCTTATTCTTTTGGTTGGTTACTTTATTACAAAATTAATTTTAAAGTTATCCAGAAGAGCAATGGATCGTACAAAGATTGATTTTTCTTTAAAAAAATTTTTTGGAAATACAATCAGAATAATTTGTTATGTAATAATAATCATAAGTGCTTTATCACAGCTTGGAATTTCAACCACCGGATTATTAGCTTTTTTCTCAGCCGGTGCTGCAGCAATAGCATTAGCATTGAAAGACAGCCTGTCTAATATTGCATGTGGAATTATTTTGTTGTTTTCAAGACCTTTTGTAACAGGTGATTTTATACAATTTGGTTCTGAAATGGGTCATGTAAAACAAATTGATTTGATGCATACAAAGATTATGACCTATGACCACAGGTGTATTATGGTTCCTAACAGTGTTATCTCTTCTTCAGAGGTTATTAATTTTTCAAGCTTACCGCAAAGAAGAGTTGATATTACAGTGCCTATAGGTTATGATGCCAACATAGAAAAAGTAAAAAGTGTTATACTAAGTACAGTAGAAAGTCATCCTAAGGTTCTTGATGAACCCGATGCACCGTTTGTGCGGATTAACAATTTTTCCGAGAGCAGTGTTGATTTTATTGTTCGTGTTTGGACATTAACAGATAATTACTGGGATGTTTATTTTGATATTATGGAAAATATTAAAAACGCCCTTGATAAAAATGATATTCCGATTCCATATAATCAGTTAGATGTGCATATGATTAAATAAATAATTATGTATATTTTTTGTTTAATTATACACTTGTAAACAATCGCTTTATATGTTATTATATAAAGAGGTGGAGGTGTGGTTGATATGCAATACCGAGATTTTGGCAAAACAGGAATAAAAGTTTCTGCACTTGGCTTTGGTACAATGCGACTTCCCGTTTATGAGGGAACCGATTTTATTGATGAAAATAAAGCAATCAGCTTATTGCGTTATGCCGTAGATCAAGGTGTTAATTACATAGATACAGCATACTCTTATCAAGATGGGCAAGCGGAAAGTGTTACAGGTAAAGCACTGCGTGACGGATATAGATCTAAAGTATATTTGGCAACGAAAGCACCTGTTTGGGAATACCAAAGTGAAAGAGATTTTGATATTATTTTAAATACTCAGATGCGTCGTCTTGGTACAAACCACATTGATTTTTATATGTTACATTCTTTGAATGCTGATTTTTGGGATAATAAGGTAATCCGTTATAATGTGCTTCAAAGTTTATATAGAGCTAAATGCGATGGCAGGATTGGATATATTGGTTTCTCATTTAATGATAATTTTGATATGTTCAAGTGGATTGTTGACTATTGGGATAAATGGGATTTTTGTCAGATACACTTGAACTATATTGATGAGGAATATCAGGCAGGTCTAAAAGGTCTTGATTATGCAAAAAAGCGTGGTTTGGCTGTAAATATAATGGAACCGTTAAAAAACGGTTATTTAGCAAATGTTCCAAGAAGAACAAGAGTAATATATGATGAAATATGTGCCGACCCTATTGAAATAGCTTTACACTACCTTTGGGACAAAGAGGGTGTAAGTTGTGTTCTTTCCGATATGAGTGAGTTGGAACATATAAAATATAACATAAATTCTGCTAATGTATCTTCAATAGGTATGCTTAGCGGCAAGAGAATTATGGCAATAAAAAAAGCTCAGCTTACATATATAAACTCGAGATTGGTTCCTTGCGATGGATGTAATAAATGCAGTAAATGCCCGCAAAAGGTTGAGATTGCAAAAAATCTTGATGCTATAAATAAAAAGTATATTTATAACGATTTAGAACTTGCAAGAGATTTTTATAAGGGAAGTGTGGCTCTTGTCGGTGGAGCTGCTACAGCTTGTAATGGTTGCAGATGGTGTGAATCTGTCTGCCCTAAATATATCGAAATAAGTAAATGGATGAAAAAATTACCTGAAATTTTAGAGATTTAGTTTTTTTAAAACATACATATTTTCAAATAAAATAAGGGGCTGTCGCAAATAAGCGATAGCCTCTCAAGATATCATAAACAAAGAAGAATTATGAAATATTGTTGCACAAAATAGAAAAAGCGATAACACAAACTGGAGGGTGGGAAAAATCCCATCCTCTCTTTAATTTTATGAAA
>JAFTGC010000032.1 GCA_017458105.1 Ruminococcus sp.
CATCTTTTGTGTTACAGTATTCATAGCAAATAGGTTCTCCTTTGTTTGGATAGTTGTTGCAAATTAACTTTAACACAGAAGTTTCCTATTTGCTATCCTTTTTTCTATCTATTGTAACGCATCTATTGTAAACCTACAATTTTAAATTATATAAATTTTGATAAATCTATTGACTAATAAAATTATTGGTGGTATAATACATAAAGTAATATAGTTGCGGATGTAGCTCATCTGGTAGAGCGCCACCTTGCCAAGGTGGAGGTAGCGGGTTCGAGCCCCGTCATCCGCTCCAGTTTTTCTGAAGCGGTGGTTTAAACCGCTGATTTTTTTACTCAAAAATAAATTGGAGTGATACAAATGTCATATTCATACACATATATTCCTAAAAGAGTATGTTCAAGACAAATAAAAATTAAATTGGATGATAAAGGAAAAATCCTTAGTGCCAATTTTACGGGCGGATGTAACGGCAATACAAACGGAATTTCTGCTCTTGTGCGTGGAATGTATGCCGAAGACGCCATAAAGAGGCTTAAGGGTATAGACTGCAACGGACGAGGAACAAGCTGTCCTGATCAACTTGCCATAGCACTTGAAAAAGCACTGGAAGAGTTTTAATATATTTACCCATAAAATTATTATTGAAAAATCAGTATATATGTTGTAAAATAAGTGTAGAGGTGGTTTAATGAAAAAATATCTCTCAATAACTTTGTTACTTACTTTGTTGGTTGGTATACTTCTCACTGGCTGCGGTAAGGTTGATGTTATCGGCGTTACACTGTCCAACAGTGCTGTTGCCATTAAAATAAACGAAACTTTTGTACTTACAGCAACAGTTACACCTGCCGATGCTTCTGAGCCGATGGTGTATTGGGAAAGCTCAGATACCTCTGTGGCAACGGTTAAGTCCGGTGTTGTAACTGCAGTGGGCTCGGGTCAGGCTACAATTACGGCTTTTACTAAAAACGGAATAAACAACACTTGTACAGTTACTGTTGAGAATGTTCTTACAAAGAAAATTAAATTGGATAAATCAAGCTTTACCATGATGGTTGGTGCAACTCAGGAAATTCACTATACTATCCTGCCTGAAAATGTAACCGATAACACTGTTTCATGGGAGAGCAGTAACCCTAAGGTTGCCGTTGTGGATAAAGGCAAGGTAACAGCCAAGGGTGTAGGTAGTTGTGTGATAACAGCAAGTACCGAAAACGGTGTTAAGGCAAAATGTGAGCTTATTGTAAAGATTAAGCCAACAGGTGTTAGGGTAAGTAAGCCGACGGCTTCCTTAACAACCGGTGATACATTACAGCTTTCAGCAAAAGTACTTCCTGCAAACACTGCGTATAAAAATATTACATGGGAGTCATCTGACGAAAAGATTGCAACAGTTGACAGCAACGGTAAAGTTACGGCAAAAACGGCGGGCACATGTAAAATTTATGCAACAACATCTAATAACAAATATGATTATTGTACAGTTACTGTAACTCAGGGAGTGCTTGAGTTCAGTGGTAAGGGTAATGATACCTTGACAGATGTCAATGTTACAAAGGGTGTTTACAAAATTATTATGACACACGAGGGTAAGGGTGTGTTTAAAGTTATCGGCACGGATTCCTCGGGCGGTGCATACACTTACATTGATACAAAGGGTAATTACACAGGCAGCAATCTATACGCTAACGGAGACAGCAGCGGTGTCAAGAATGCCACAATCAAAGTTGCGGCAACAGGTAAATGGACATTGAAGATTGAGGCTATTAAAAATAACGGTACTGACCATATTTCCGGTACAGGCGATTGCGTAACTCCAATGTTCCGTGGCACAAATAAGAAGGATATTGTCAAGATGAAAAATGAAGCAGATGGCGATTTCACTATTTTCTTATTTGATGAAACCGGCAAAAAACTCGGTACTCTTTGCGACGAAATCGACAATTACGATGGTAGCTGTGATGTAACCCTCGACAGAAACAAGTACTACTTCTTCGTTGTGTTCTCACAGGGTAAATGGACGATTGACTTTGGCAATAAGTCCAGTATAACAACCGTTTCTCCGGGTGCTTAATCATATGTTCTTGTATAGAACGGTATAATGTATAAAATTATCTCCTTTGGCAATACTTATATCAGAGTATTGTCGGAGGGGATTTTATGCAATATAACAAAGTTGAAATTTGCGGCGTAAACACAGGAAAACTTAAAATATTAAAAGAAGATGAAAAGAAAACTCTGCTCAACATTATGCACACAGGTACCCCTGCACAGCGTTCGGCTGCCCGAGAAAAAATGATAAACGGCAATCTACGGCTTGTTCTTTCTGTTATACAGCGTTTTACAAACAGAGGAGAAAATCTGGACGATCTCTTTCAAGTTGGTGTGATAGGGTTGATTAAGGCAATTGATAATTTTGACTGTAATATGAATGTTAGGTTCAGTACCTATGGTGTACCTATGATCATCGGGGAGGTGAGAAGGTATCTGCGTGATAATAATTCGCTTAGAGTTAGCCGTTCAATGAGAGATACCGCATATCATGCAATGCAAGTTAAGGAAAAATTGATAAATAAGAATAACCGTGAACCTACAGTTGAAGAAATTGCTAAAGAGATGAATGTTCCCAAAGAAAATGTTGTTCTTGCTTTAGAGGCAATCGTCGAGCCGGTTTCGCTTTATGAACCGGTATTTTCTGACGGTGACGATACAATCTATGTTATGGATCAACTCAGTGATAATAACAGCGAGGGTAACTGGCTTGAAGAAATTGCTTTTAAAGAAACTATAAAAAAGCTAAGTGACCGAGAAAAAAAGATACTTTCAATGCGTTTTATGAAAGGAAAAACTCAGATGGAAGTTGCAGAAGAAATCGGAATAAGTCAGGCTCAAGTGTCAAGAATTGAAAAAGGTGCTTTAAACCGTATAAAAAAGAGTATGTAAAAAAATGGTGGTTGCTGTCAATAATTAACAGTAACCGCCTTTTTATTGTCTATAATTTTATTATAAACGCCAAAAATACTTTAGCGGTTTAAAGTCCCAAAATTTTTGCTTGATTTTTTTGGAATATGGTGTTACAATCATATCATAAGATAAGATAAAAGGAGAGATAAGAAATGGCAAAAAAAGGTGATCTTCTTACAGTAAGGGAAGATATTCGTGTTGTTGATGCAACAATCCGTGACGGCGGACTATGCAACGACTTCAGATTTACTGACAAATTCGTAAAAGATTTATATCACGCAAATGTAAAAGCAGGCGTTGATTATATGGAATTTGGTTATAAAGCTTCTAAAGAAATTTTTAAGGAAGAAAATTTTGGCAAGTGGAAGTTTTCAAATGATGACCACATCAGAGAGGTTGTAGGAGAGAATGATACCAACCTCAAAATTGCAGTTATGGCTGATGTTGGCAGAACAGATTTTAAAAATGATATAATTCCTAAGAACGAAAGTCCGATTGATTTAATCAGAATTGCTACATATATTAATACAATTCCGGCTGCCGTTGAAATGATTGAGGATGCAGTAAAAAAAGGTTACGAAACTACAATCAATATTATGGCTGTTTCTAAGGCTACAAGAGAGGATATTGTTTCTGCCCTTGAAATTTTCGGAAAAACTCCTGTAAATGCTTTTTACATTGTTGACAGCTACGGTGCACTTTATCCTGAGCAAGCTCGTGATTTGGCTGACCTTTACTGTGAAATTGCTGATAAATACGGCAAATCCGTAGGTGTTCACGCTCATAACAATCAACAGCTGGCTTTTGCAAATACAATTGAAGCAATGACACACGGCGTAAGTTATCTTGATGCAACAGTTGACGGAATGGGCAGAGGTGCGGGCAACTGTGCTCTTGAGTTATTGCTCGGTTTCCTCAAAAATCCTAAATATCAGGTTCAGCCTATTATTAAAATTATCGAGGAGCATACCAGTGCATTAAGAAAGCAGGGAGTAAAGTGGGGTTATGATATTCCTTATATGCTCACAGGTCAGTATAACACTCACCCTCGTCCTGCAATTTCATTCACAAATGAAAACAGAGAGGATTATTACAATTTTTCAAACGAAATTTTTGACATTATAAATGGATAATCTTTAAAATCATACACCGATTAAGTTATCAAAAAGTAATTTGATCGGTGTTTTCTGTATGATTTTCCTTTACAAAAATGTTTTAATAGTGTATTATATAGATGTATTTAGATTTTGTATGATAAGCGACAGGAGAATTTTTAATTATGGATAAAAAGTACAAAAGAGTATTGCTGAAACTTTCGGGAGAGTCATTGGCAGGCTCTGATAAAAAGGGCATAAACTTTGACATTGTTGAGTCTTTTTGCGAAGCTATCAAAAAGTGTGTTGACGAAGGTGTTGAGGTAGCCATTGTAGTAGGTGGAGGTAACTTCTGGAGAGGTCGTTCCTCAGGTGCTATGGATAGAACAAGAGCAGATCATATGGGTATGCTTGCAACAGCAATCAATGCTCTTGGCGTAGGTGATACACTCGAGCAGAAGGGCGTTGATGTCAGGGTTATGACAGCAATCTCAATGCCGCAAGTTGCAGAGCCTTATATCCGTAACCGTGCTGTCCGTCACCTTGAAAAAGGCAGGGTAACGATTTTTGGCTGCGGAACAGGTAATCCGTTTTTCAGCACAGACACCGCTGCTGCCCTTAGAGCTGTTGAAATTGAGGCAGATATTATTATGAAGGCAACACTTGTTGACGGAGTTTATGACAGTGACCCTAAAACCAACCCTGATGCAAAGAAGTACGACAATGTTTCTTTTGATGAGGTTCTCGCAAAAGGACTGCAGGTTATGGATAGTACGGCAGCTTCACTGTGTAAGGATAATAATATGCCTATACTTGTGTTTAGCATTGATGAACCTATGAATATCTATAAAGCTGTTTGCGGTAAGAATATAGGAACTATTTGTGAATAATATTAAGCTTATAATGGAGGCTATAAATTATGGATAATGTTATAAAATCTACAAAAGAAAAAATGCAGCGTAGGGTTGAACACCTTGAGAGTGAATATTCTTCAATCCGTGCAGGCAGAGCTAATCCGGGTGTGCTTGATAAAGTAACAGTTAATTATTACGGAACACCAACACCAATAAACCAGGTTGCTTCTGTTTCTATTGCCGAGGCAAGAACTCTCGTTGTTCAGCCTTGGGACACAGGTCTTTTAAAAGAAATCGAAAGAGCAATACAGATTTCCGATATAGGAATTAATCCTCAGAACGATGGTAAGGTTGTCAGACTGATTTTTCCACCGCTTACAGAGGACAGAAGAAAAGAAATTGTTAAAGAAATCAGTAAAATGGCCGAGGACAGCAAGGTTCAGATTCGTAACGCAAGGCGTGAGGCTAATGACAAAATCAAGGCTTTAAAAAAGTCGGGTGATATTACTGAGGATGAACAGAAGAACGGCGACAAGAAAATTCAGGATTTAACCGATAAATTTGTAAAGGAAATAGACGCAATTTCTTCAAAAAAGCAGAAAGAGATTATGGCAATCTGATATGGCTTTATTTAAGAAAAAAGAGGTTAATTCCATTGAAGATATCATACTTCCGGAGCATGTCGGCATAATAATGGACGGCAACGGCAGATGGGCTAAAAAGCGTGGTTTGCCAAGAAGTGCCGGGCATTCAGCGGGTGCAAATAATTTTCGCAAAATTATCCGTTATTGCAGCGACATCGGTATCAAGTATCTTACAATGTATGCTTTTTCTACAGAAAATTGGCGTCGTCCGGAGGATGAGGTTTCTGCTTTGATGAAGTTGTTTAAGCAATATCTTGAAGAAGCACTCAGAGATTTTAAAGATGACAGTATTAAGCTTCGTTTTATAGGTGACACTACCGCTTTTCGTGAAGATATTCAAGAGCTTATGAAAGAGGCGGTAGAGGGCAGTAAAGACCGTGACGGAATGGTGCTTAACCTGGCTATGAACTATGGTGGCAGAGATGAAATTGTGCGTGCAGCTAAAGTTATTTCCGAAAGAGTTTTAAAAGGTGAAATTTCCCCTGAAGAAATAAATGAACAAATGATTTCCGACAGTATCTATACTGCCGGGCAGCCTGACCCTGACCTTATAATCAGACCGTCAGGAGAATACAGAACTTCAAATTTCCTCCTGTGGCAGTCGGCATATTCAGAGTATGTTATTATGGACAAACTGTGGCCGGATTTCAGTAAAGATGATATGAATTTTGCCCTTTTGGAATATGCCAAGAGAAATCGCCGTTTCGGCGGAGTTTAAGGGAGGTAATATTATGAAAACAAGGGTTATTTCTGCTGCTATAGGTATTACAGTGGTTTTAACAATATTGATTTTGAGCCAGACGCTAACCGCTTTAATTGCAACAACTTTGCTTTCTTTTGTAACGGTTATGATGACCAGCGAGGCTTTGAACGCAAAAAAACTTATGAAAGATATAACCATAAGTCCTGTTTGCATTATGGTTTCTTTTACAATGCCTATGCTTTCATTCACAAGGTTTTGGTTTGTACCGTTCTTTGCGTTTATTGTTGCTGTGCTGTGTATTATGGTTTTCTTTCATGAAACAGTAAAGCTTGAAAATATTGCGTATGCTTTTTTTACAACTACTATAATATCAGTAGGTATGTCGTCAATAACAATGCTTTCTACAACCTACGACAAGTATTGTGCGTTTTTTATTGTACTTACAATGGCAACTCCGTGGATTGCAGATGCCGGTGCTTATTTTGTAGGAATTAATTTTGGTAAGCATAAACTATGCCCGAAAATCAGCCCTAAAAAGACAGTCGAGGGAGCCGTCGGCGGGCTTATCACAGGCTGTATCAGTGCTATTTTTATAGGTTTAATTTTTGACTTCATGTTTGGCTACATTTATTTAAATTATTGGGCACTGGCAATTATCGGTCTTATAAATACACCGCTTTCAATGCTCGGTGATTTGAGTTTTTCAATAATCAAGAGAACGCTCGGTATTAAAGACTACGGCAATGTTATTCCGGGTCACGGCGGAATGCTTGACAGATTCGACAGCGTAGTGGTAACCGCTCCGTTGGTTTATGTGGTAACGCTGTTTACAGTGATTATTATTTAATGTATAATTCAAAATATCTATTCCGGCAGAACTTAACTGCCGGATTTTTGTTTGTGAGCAATTTTTAAATATAATAAAAAACCTTGTGACAGAAAACTGAAAAATTAAAAAATATATGGAAAAACCTGCTTATATGTGTTATAATATCCTAAAATAAATAGTGAATTTTATATGAATTATAAAATTTTTCGATGTAAACCATACAAAGAGGTATGTATAAATGTTTAAAAATATTTCAATCCTCGGTTCAACCGGTTCAATCGGTACACAGGCACTTGATGTAGCAAGCAAACTTAATTTAAATATCCGTGCTCTTACTGCATATAGTAATATTGACCTTCTTGAACAGCAAATAAGAAAATTCAGACCGTCAATTGCCTCGGTGTTTTCCGAAGAAAAAGCCGCTGAATTAAAGCTGAGAGTTGCCGATACACCAACAAAAATCCTTCCAGGGATGGATGGTCTAATAGCCGCCGCAGTCTGTAATGAGGCAGAAATGGTACTAAATTCAGTTGTTGGTATGGTAGGTCTTACACCGACCCTTTCAGCAATCAAGGCAGGTAAGCATATTGCACTTGCCAATAAAGAAACCCTCGTTGCAGGCGGAAAACTTGTTATGGATGCCGTTAAAGAGTACGGTGTGAATATGTATCCTGTAGATAGTGAGCATTCTGCAATTTTTCAGTGTTTACAAGGGATGAATGAAAAAAAAGAGCTGAAAAGGCTTATTCTTACTGCATCGGGAGGACCGTTTTTCGGCAAAACGGTAGATGAGTTAAAAGATGTAACAGTTGAACAAGCTTTAAATCATCCAAACTGGTCAATGGGAGCAAAAATTACGATTGATTCTGCATCTATGATGAACAAGGGTTTGGAAATAATTGAAGCCAGCTGGCTTTTTGATATGCCTGCAAGCAAGATTGATGTGCTTGTACACAGGGAGTCGGTGGTTCACAGTCTTATTGAATTTGTAGACAATTCTGTTATTGCTCAACTCGGAGTTCCTGATATGAGGATTCCAATTCAATATGCCATTACATATCCGTCAAGGTACGAAAGTCCTGTAAAACAACTTGACCTTGCGGATTTTGCAAGTCTTACTTTTGGTAAGCCTGACTACGAAACTTTCACTTGTTTGTCAGCTTGCAAGAGGGCAATTGAGCTTGGTGGTACCGCCCCCGCTATAGCCAACGGTGCCAACGAGGTTGCCAACAAGCTGTTTCGTGACGGTAAGATTAAATTTCTTGAAATTGGTGAGCTGGTAACTTCCGCTCTTGATAATTTAAAAATTAACGAAATTATAACTGTTGATGATGTTATAAACGCTGATAAAAACGCAAGGCAGTATGTTATAGATACTGTGAATTAGGAGGAGATTAAAATTACTTCAATATTGACAACAATAGCTTTAATTGTGATTGGTGTTCTGTTGTTTGAGCTGATTATTTTTCTTCATGAACTCGGACACTTCATAGCTGCAAAAAAAAGCGGAGTAAAAGTAAATGAGTTTGCCCTTGGAATGGGTCCTAAAATTTTCTCGTTCGGCAAGGGCGAAACTAAGTATTCATTGCGTGCTTTCCCTATAGGCGGTTTCTGTGCAATGGAGGGCGAGGACGAAGAGTCCCCAGAGCCACGAGCGTTTAACAATGCTAAAATATGGAAAAGGATGATAATAGTAATTGCAGGTGCAGCTATGAATATCATTCTCGGCTTTGTTATGATGTTTGTTGTAGTTGTTCAGCAGGATTCATACAGCTCTACAACAATCTCAGATTTTCCTGCAAGTTCGTTTTCTGCAAACAGCGGTTTGCAAAAGGGCGATGTAATTAAAGAAATCGGCGGTTACGGTGTAACAAACAGTATGGATTTCAGTTTTCCAATTGCCACTGCAGATTTAAAAGAGGTTGACGGCAGTACCCTTACTGTATATAAAGAGGACTGTTGTAACTATCTTTTCAGACACTGTTTAGCAATTGTGAACGATGAAAAAGCACCTATAACAGATGATAAAATTATTAATAAAGTTGACAAAGTGATGAATAGTGCCTCCGCAAAAATAAATTTGTGTGAGAGCAAAAAAGATGCTGAATCAATTTACAATGATGCCTACAAAAAGGTGGACGAAATTTGCGGTGTTAAAAATTCAAAAATTGAAAAAATTGTTGAGAAAGAAACACGCAAGCGTTATACAGCAGATGTATTGGTCGAAAGGGACGGCAAAGAGATTGAACTCAAAGATGTGGAGTTTTATACCTATACCACAGCTGATAATCCCGACCCGCAGGTTGGTATAGATTTTTATGTTGAACCTATTGAAAAAAATGTCGGTACGGTGATAAGCCAAACCTTTAAACAGACAGTATCAGCTTGTAAAATGATTTACGCAAGCCTCGGCGGACTGCTTTCGGGTAAATTTGGTTTTAAAGAGATGTCGGGTCCTGTCGGCATTGCTTCTGCGGTTACACAGGTAGCGTCCGATGGTTTGCAGACAGCAGGTTTCCTTGAGGCGGTAAACCGTATTTTGTATGTAATGATGTTAATTACAATCAACCTTGGGCTATTCAATATGCTTCCGTTTCCTGCACTTGACGGCGGTAGGTTTGTGTTCCTGGTCATTGAGGCAATCAGAGGGAAGTCGGTTCCACGCAAAGCCGAGGCTATTGTAAACGGAGTCGGCATGGCACTGTTGCTTACTTTTATGGCAGTTGTCACAGTGAGCGATATTATAAAATTATTTTAAAAATTAGTTTGGTGATTAATTATGGCAAGCAAAAGGCAGGTTAAGGCAGGCAGCACATTAATCGGCGGTGGTGCAAAAATTGCAATACAGTCGATGCTTAACATTCCTGCACATAATATTGAGGACAGTGTAAAGCAGGCAAAAGCACTTGAGGATGCAGGCTGTGATATAGTAAGGGCTGCAGTACCGAATATGGAGGCTGTAAAGCTTATCTCGGCACTAAAGGAAAATATCAGTATCCCTGTTGTGGCGGATATTCATTTTAACTACAAACTTGCGTTGGAATCAGTTGCCGCAGGCGTAGATAAAATAAGAATAAATCCGGGCAATATCGGTGCTGACAGCCGTGTAAAAGCGGTGGCTGATGCCTGTGCAAATAAAAATATTCCTATAAGAATAGGTGTAAACTCCGGTTCGCTCGAAAAATCAATTCTTGCAAAATACGGAAGTCCTACTCCGCAGGCGTTGTGCGACAGTGCGTTATACCATGCTTCTCTTCTTGAAAAATTTGATTTTAACGACATTGTTTTGTCAATGAAAAGCTCGTCCGTAAAAAATATGGTTGAGGCTTATGAGCTTGCTTCTCAGCGATGTGACTATCCTTTGCACCTCGGTGTTACCGAAGCAGGTACCGAAAGAATGGGTATTATTAAATCTTCTGCCGGCATAGGAGCACTTCTTATAAAGGGAATAGGCGATACAATCCGTGTCAGCCTTACAGCCGACCCTGTAAGAGAAATTTATGCTGCAAAAGATATTTTAAAATCGCTCGATATGTACGAGGGAGTACAGTTTGTATCCTGCCCAACCTGCGGAAGAACAAAAATTGACCTGATAGGACTTGCAAATCAGGTTCAGGAGCGTCTTAAAGATTGCAACAAAAACATCAAAGTTGCAGTTATGGGATGTGTTGTGAACGGACCCGGCGAGGCAAAAGAAGCTGATATAGGAATTGCAGGCGGCGATAAGCAGGGTTTGATCTTTAAAAAAGGCGAGATTATCTGTAAGGTTCCAGAAGAAAATTTGCTTGACGCACTTATGGAAGAAATCGAAAAGTTGTAAGAAAGAACATAGATGAATACAGTAAACAACATATTTTCACAATACATAAGCACCGAATCTGTTGACCCTGTCATTTTAAATTCCGGTGTCGAAAATATAATAATAAACAGTAAAAACCGTACTTTGCTTTTTACTTTAAAGTGTGACAGCTTTGTTGAAGGAAAAGCCGTTAAAAACCTTATTGACGAACTTATGAACTCCGGGCTTGAGCTGAACAGGGTAAATATTGTTCCAAGATTCAGTCCGTCTGCCTTTGGCGTGCATTGTTTTGATCAGCTTCTTTCTATAATGAAAGAGCGTATTCCGGCACTTAACGGCACTTTCAAGGACTGCGAGGTGCGTTATGAAAATAACAATCTTAATATAACAATTAAGCACGGCGGCGGTAACCTGCTAAAGATGAAGAAGTTTGATAAGGAACTTTCAAATCTTGTTTACGAGCAGTTTGGGTTAAGAATTTCAGTAACCGTTGACGGAGTAACTCAGGTTGATGCCGAGAGCGAAAGCTATATTGAGGAGCAAAAAATTGTTCAAAAAACAACTGCCCGTCAAGAAATTAAAGCGGCAGTACAAACCTATGCAATCGAAACCGAGGAATTTATAGAAGATGCTGAACAGCGTAAACAGAAAAAAGAGGGTTTTGTAGAGATTCGTGAGGGCGACAGTCTTTATCCTCAGGTTAATTTGCAGTGTTGTAAACCACTATACGGCAGAATGATAAAAAATCCGCCTTCTCCGATGGAAAATATTGCTGAAGACAGCGGAAAAATTGTTGTATGGGGTGATGTGTTCAGTATTGATAAGCGTACAACCCGTTCAGGTGATAAAAATATTTTCAATATTCTTGCAACCGATTATTCAGGTTCCTGTAATATAAAGGTTTTTAACGATATAAATTCCACAAAGGTATTGGATGGCATAAAAAAGGGAATGACTATTATTGCCGAGGGCAATGTTGAGTTTGACCCTTATGCAAAGGAACTTGTTTTAAATGCGCGTTCAATCGGTACAACCGAAAAAATAAAGGTTGTTGATAATGCCGAAAAAAAGCGTGTTGAACTTCACCTTCATACAAATATGTCGGATATGGACGGCGTAACTTCTGCTTCCGAGATTATCAACCGTGCCTATCAGTGGGGACATAAAGCGGTAGCTATAACTGACCACGGAGTTGCCCAGGCATTCCCTGAGGCTATGAATACAGCCGAAAAAATTAATAAAGAAGAAAATAAAATTAAGGTGATTTACGGTTGCGAGTCTTACTTTGTTGATGACTTCGTTTCAGCGGTAAAGGGTGGGGCAGATGAACCTATAGACGGTACTTTTGTATGCTTTGATATAGAAACAACAGGTCTTTCGGCAGCAAGAGATAAAATTACCGAAATCGGTGCTGTCAAGCTCAAAAACGGCGTGGTAGTAGATACTTTTGAAACCTTTGTTAATCCAGAGCGTCCTATTCCACAGAAGATTGTTGACCTTACCGGTATCAACGACAGTATGGTTGCGGACGCACCAAAGGACGAAGAAGCAGTCAAGGCATTTATGGAATTTGTAGACGGAGCGGTGGTTGTAGCACATAACGCACCTTTTGATACATCGTTCATAAGCAATGTCTGCGGAAGAATTGGAATTGACTACAACTTAACTTCAATTGATACGGTTGCAATTGCCCGTTCAATTCTCCCCGATATAAAGAATGTCAAACTCGACACCGTAGCAAAATACCTGCGTTTGGGTTCTTTTAATCATCATAGGGCTACCGATGATGCTGAGATTTTGTCAAGGATTTTTATTTCGCTATGTGACAGACTTCGTGATGATTATGAAGTGAAGTCTATACTGGACATCAACACACACCTAAACGGAACAGACCAAAAAAAGCTTCCTGCTTATCACCAAATAATTCTTGTTAAGAATCAAACAGGGCTGAAAAATCTTTATAAGCTTATTTCATATGCTCATCTTAAGTATTTTTACAAAAAGCCGAGAATTCCTAAGTCTGAGCTTATTAAACATAGGGAAGGGCTTATAATCGGCTCAGCCTGCGAGGCAGGCCAGCTTTATAGAGCAATTTCAGGCGGTAAACCGTGGGGCGAAATTAAGGATATAGCTTCGTTCTATGATTATCTTGAAATTCAACCGCTCGGCAATAACGAATTTATGATTCGCAACGGTTCTGCAACCCGTGACGATTTGATAAAATACAATAAAACAATAATAAAACTCGGTAGGGAACTGAATAAGCCTGTTGTTGCAACCTGCGATGTTCATTTTCTTGACCCACACGATGCAGATTACAGAAAGATTTTGCAGGCATCAAGGGGCTATAAAGACGCTGATAATCAGCCACCTCTATACTACCGTACAACTAAAGAGATGCTCAGAGAATTTGATTACCTCGACGAGCAGACAGCGTACGAAATTGTAGTTGAAAATCCGAACAAAATTGCCGATATGTGTGACTATGTACGCCCTATTCCACCGGGCAATTTTCCACCATTCATTGAAGGTGCAGAGGAACAGCTTAACTCAATCACATGGCAGCGTGCAAAGGAAAAATACGGCGACCCTCTTCCTCAGATTGTTGAAGCCCGGCTTAATAAGGAGCTGGATTCAATCAACAAATACGGATTTTCTGTTTTGTATATGACCGCTCAAAAGCTTGTTGCCGACAGTGAGGCTCATGGCTATTTGGTTGGTTCACGAGGTTCTGTAGGAAGTTCATTTGTTGCAACAATGTCAGGTATTTCGGAAGTTAATCCACTTTGTCCGCACTATTTGTGTAATAAATGTAAGCACAGCGAGTTTATCGAGGACGGCAGTTACGGTTCCGGATTTGACTTACCGTCAAAGGATTGCCCTGAGTGTGGCGAGCCTATGGAGCGTGACGGGCACGAAATCCCGTTTGAAACCTTCCTTGGTTTCAAGGGCGACAAAGTACCTGATATAGACCTTAACTTCAGTGGAGAGTATCAGAGTAAATCCCATAGATATACGGAAGAACTATTCGGGCATGACAATGTGTTTAAAGCAGGAACCATTGCAACTGTTGCTGACAAAACGGCAATAGGTTATGTCAGAAAATACGAAGAGGATAAAGGCTTTATTTTTTCAAAAAGTGAACAGTTGCGTTTGGCAAGCGGATGTACCGGTGTGCGAAGAACAACAGGTCAGCATCCGGGCGGAATGGTTGTTGTACCTAAGGGGAAGGAAATTTACGACTTTTGTCCTGTTCAGCATCCTGCAAATGATATGAAGTCCGACAATGTTACAACTCACTTTGACTTCCATTCAATTCACGATACTATTTGTAAGCTTGACGAACTCGGACACGATGCTCCGACGGTTTACCATTATCTTGAGATGTTTACGGGAATTCCTGTTATGGATGTTTCTATGTCCGACCCGGATGTTTATTCACTATTCACTTCACCGGAAGCACTTGGTGTTACCGAGGAGGATATAGGCTGTGCAACGGGTACTCTCAGTTTGCCGGAATGTGGTACAGGTTTTACAAGGCAGATGATGGTTGATGCACGACCAAAGTGTTTTGCCGACCTCATGCAGATTGCCGGACTTTCGCACGGTACTGATGTTTGGCTTGGCAACGCTCAGGAGCTTATAAGAAAAAATATATGCACAATTTCTGAAGTTATAGGTACCCGAGACAGTATTATGACATACTTAATGCACAAGGGTCTGGAACCGGGCATGGCATTTAAAATTATGGAGATTGTCCGTAAGGGCAACGCCACAAAGCTACTTACCGAAGAACATTTTAAAGAAATGCGTGAACACAATGTGCCGGAATGGTACATAGATTCTTGTATGAAAATCAAATATATGTTCCCAAAGGCTCACGCAGCGGCGTATATGATTTCAACTCTGCGTTACGGCTGGTACAAAGTTCATAAACCACTTGCTTATTATGCTGCATATTTTACAGTGCGTGGTGAAGACTTTGACGGTGCAACAGTTATGAAGGGCAGAGCCGCCGTTCAGCAAAAAATGAAAATGATTAAACAAAAGGGCAATGAGGCAAGTGCTAAGGAAACAACCGAGTTTGCAACTCTGGAAATAATCAACGAGATGATGGCAAGAGGAATAGAATGCCTGCCTGTTGATATTTACAAATCTAAGGCAAAGATGTTTGTTATAGAGGATGGTAAACTGAGGCTTCCTTTTATGTCGCTTGCAGGCATCGGCGAGGCCGCTGCAATTTCTCTTGATGAATGCGGAAAAAAGGGAACATACCTTTCTATTGAAGAAATGACAGTGAAAACCAAAGTGACTAAAGCGGTTATTGAAACGCTTCGTGAAGTAGGAGCACTCAAAGGCTTGCCTGATAGTTCGCAGATTTCATTGTTCTAGGAGGAATATAATGAAAAATAAAAGACTAAAAAGAGGTTTTTCCTATATTGCGTTTGCTGCATTGATGACGCTCATTATAATTAACCTCAACAATGATAATCTATGGTCATTTGTCGGCACGGTTTTCAGTGTCTTTACACCGTTTATATACGGATTTTTGATTGCATATATACTGAAGTTTCCGTTTAATTTTTTTGAAAAAAAGACATTTGCAAAAATCGGAACAAAGCGTCCTAAACTTGCCGTAATAAGGCATCCGTTGGCTATTTTAACAACTTATGCTGCGGCTGTTGCGGTTATAGTTATCCTTATGCTGATAATTGTTCCTCAAATGGTGGATAGCTTTGAAAAACTGTCTACTTCTATTCCGGAATATGTTAAATCCTTTGAAAAAGCACTCAGTGATTCTGTAGACTGGGTTAATTCAAAGTTCGGGCTTGGAGTCAATATTGATGAGAACACCTATGGCACTCTCAATAAAATCGCAAAATATATTTCGGGAGGCAGCCTTACAGACTTGCTAAAAGATTTTGCGACAAACCTTTTCCCGTTTGCTCTTTCTACTGTAAAAAATTTTTACACAGGTGCGTATAATTGGATAATCGGCATAGTTGCTTCGGTGTATTTTCTTTCTTCAAAAGATAAGCTGTGCAAACAGATGCGTAAACTCACAAACGCTTATTTACCAAAAAAATGGGCAAATAAAGCATTTGAAGTTACCGAGCTTTCAAACAAAGTGTGCGGTAACTTTATCATAGGCAGGGTCGTTGATGCACTTATCATAGGTGTGCTGTGTTACCTTGTGCTTGTAATATTCCGCTTTGATTACGCTGTGCTGATTGCCGTAGTTGTTGGTGTTACCAATATAATTCCGTTTTTCGGGCCGTTCCTCGGTGCAATCCCAAGTGCCTTTTTGTTGCTTATGGTTGACCCTAAGGAGAGCTTTTGGTTCATTATAATCATAATTATTATACAGCAAATTGACGGTAACATAATCGGACCAAAGGTAATAGGTGACAGAATCGGTATTTCAGGTTTTTGGGTGCTTTTCAGTATTATCATCGGTGGCGGTTTGTTTGGTATAGCAGGAATGATTCTCGGTGTTCCGGCATTTGTTATCGTCTATAATTTGCTCAGCAAAAATGTCAACAAAAGGCTTAAAACCAAGAGTAATACACCCGAAAAGGAAAAAATCGGAAAAACTACTGATGAAACAATCCTAAAATAAAAGCAACGGAAGTCTATGGTTGACATATTGCGTTTAATATGTTACCATATTAGCACGCTAAAGTGAATGAGGTATATTATGAGGAAAAATTTGAAGATAACCCCTGAGGGTACAAAGGATTATCTTTTTGAAGAATGTATAGTTTCTGACGATATTTGTGTAAAAATCAAAAACTGTTTTACTCAGCGTGGCTATGCTAAGGTTGATACACCTTGCATTGAATTTTACGATTTGTTCACGCTGGAGGATTCGGGCTATACACAGGAGTCTATGTTTAAGACAACTGATAACAAGGGCAGACTCATGGTCATGCGTCCGGATTCTACACTTCCGATTGCCAGAATGGCGGCAACAAGGCTTAAAAATTACGAAATGCCTCTAAGGCTGTTCTATGCTCAGTCCGTCTACAGAAATAACCCTACACTTTTGGGTAGAAGCAACGAAGTTATGCAGATGGGCATTGAACTTATTGGTGCCACCGGCAAGAGGGCAGACCTTGAAATACTGACAACAGCGGTTGATGTACTTTCGGCAACTGTTGAAGATTTCAGAATAGAAATCGGTCATGCAGGATTTTTCGACGCACTTATTGAGAAGATGGATATTGACGAGGATACATCTGAGTCTATCCGCTTAAGTATCGAGAGTAAGAATTACTCAAGTCTTAATACAATACTGGATAAACTCCCTGAATCAGCCGAGGCTGTGGCAATTCGTAAATTGCCAAGATTGTTCGGCGGTGAGGAAGTAATTGAAAAAGCGTTCAAACTCTGTAACGGCACAAAGGCAGAGAATTCTCTTAAATATGTAAAAGAGCTTTACCGTTCACTCCAAAAGCTCGGTCTGAGCGATAAACTCACCATTGACTTGGGTATAGTGCAAAAAACAAGCTACTACAGCGGAATTGTGTTTAATGCTTTTGTAACAGGTATCGGAGATGCGGTTATTTCGGGCGGAAGATATGATAAGTTGATGGAAAACTTTGATTTTCCAAACGGTGCTGCGGGTTTTGCAATAAATATTGATGAAGTTGTTAAGCTTAATCTCAAGGGCAAATATAGGGACAAAGGTATTGTTCCCGAGGTACTTGTCTGTGCAAAAGACGGATATGAAATTGAAGCAATTACAAAGACAAAAGAACTTGTTAAACAAGGCATAAAGGCAGTTTTCAGCACATTTTCAACTTATGAAGAAGCCAAAAAGTATGCTGAAAAAACAGGCGTAAAAGAAATTATAAATATAGGTGAATAAGATGAGTCCATTAAGAATCGCCCTCACAAAAGGCAGACTTGAAAAGGATACAATTAAATTATTTCAAAAAATCGGCTATGATTGCGATGCAGTCATAAATAAGGGCAGAAGGCTCATTTTGCCTATCGGAAACGGAGAAATTGAGGTCGTGTTGGCAAAAGCCGCTGATGTAATTACATATGTGGAAAACGGTGTTTGTGACCTTGGCGTTGTCGGTAAGGATACAATCCTTGAGAACGGACATTCATTTTATGAGTTACTTGACCTTGGCTTTGGTAAATGTAAATTTGCCCTTGCAGCCAAAAAAGGCAGCGACTTTTACGGCGGATACAAGGCAATTACAATTGCAACAAAGTACCCAAATGTTACAAGAGCATTTTTTGAAGAAAAAAATATGGATGTTCGAGTGATAAAAATTGAAGGTTCTGTCGAGCTTGGTCCTCTTATCGGTTTGAGTGACGCAATAGTTGATATTGTTGAAACAGGCTCAACACTTAAAGAAAACGGGCTTGAAGTTATTGAGGATGTTTGTCCGATTTCCGCAAGGCTTATTGCAAATGTAGCAAGTCTTAAACTTCGCAAAAAAGAAATTGAAGATTTAGTAGATCTTATCGGCAAGGAGATTAACCCATAATGTATATAGTACCGGCAATTGATATAAAAGACGGCAACTGTGTAAGGCTTAAAAAGGGCGACTACAACACAGTTCATAAAGTTGCAGAAAATCCGTATAAAACAGCTGAAAGCTTTAAAAAAGCAGGGGCTGAGTATATGCATATGGTTGACCTTGACGGAGCAAAGGACGGGGCAATGAAAAACGCAGATTTAATCTGCGATGTTGCAAAATCCTGCGGATTGCTTGTTGATGTCGGAGGCGGCATTCGTAATCTTGAAGCAATCGAACACTACCTTTCAAGGGGAGTAAATCAGGTTGTCCTCGGCTCTGTTGCTGTGAAAAATCCTCAGATAGTAATTGATGCTGTGAAAAACTTCGGCGATAAAATTATCGTGGGAATTGACGCTGTAAATGGAATTGTTAAATCCGAAGGTTGGATTGACGGCAGTGACATAAATTATATTGAGCTTGCCAAAAGAATGGAAGATGTCGGTGTACGTAAGTTTGTGTTTACTGATATTGACCGCGACGGTATGCTCAGCGGTCCCAACTTGGAACAACTTAAGGCACTCAGCAGCTCCGTAAGTGCGGATATTGTTGCAAGTGGCGGCGTGTCGGATATTAATGATATTAAAAATCTGCTCGAGCTTGAAATTTTCGGAGCAATTTGCGGAAAGTCAATATATGCCGGAACACTTGACTTGGCAGAGGCTGTCAAGTTAACAAGAGGTTAATTATGGATATGAATTTAGATAAATATTTTGTAAAGTCGGAACTTATTCCTGCGGTAATTCAGGAAAAATCCACAGGTGAGGTTTTGATGGTAGCTTGGATGAACAGAGAATCAATGCAAAAAACCTTTGAAACAGGTTACACTTGGTTTTGGAGCAGAAGCCGTCAGGAGCTTTGGAACAAAGGTGCAACTTCGGGTCATTTGCAAAAAGTGGTTGAAATTTTTGCCGACTGCGATGACGATACTCTTCTTATTACAGTTGAACAAACAGGGGCGGCTTGTCACACAGGCAACCACAGTTGCTTTTTTAAAAAATTAAAATAAAAAATTGAGGCTTTACTAAAACAAAAGTTTTGGTAAAGTCTCATTTTAAATTAATACGATTAAAGCAGGAGATTGGCAACAGTGTACAATAGGTTGTACACTGTTGCCATATGGTAATTTGCCGAGTTACGGCATAAATCAGGAAGCGGTTCTAAGTTGAAGCCTGAGTTTATCACTTATCATTGCAATAAATTCGCTGTTTGTCGGCTTACCTCGTGAATTGTGAATGGTATAACCAAAGTAAGAGTTGAGCACATCAACATCACCTCTGTCCCAAGCTACTTCAATTGCGTGGCGTATAGCCCTTTCAACACGGCTAGAGGTGGTTTCGTACTTCATAGCAACAGAAGGATAAAGTTCCTTTGTTACTGCGTTGATAATCTCAGGTTTTTCAACCGACATCATTATTGAATCTCTGAGGTAGTGGTAGCCCTTAATGTGTGCAGGTACACCGATTTGGTGCAAAATTTCAGTAATTTTCATCTCAATGCTTAAGTTACCGGCAAGGCTTGAACCTGCTGCTGTATTTTTGGTGTTTATAAGCATTGTGATGTTTTCGGCAAGGTCTTTGATGTTGTAAGGCTTCAGTACAAAATAAGAAGCCCCGTTGTTCATAGCTTCTTGCTCAAGCAAAGCACTTCTGAATGTTGAAAAAGCAATAAAAAGCGGAATGCTGCCCTCGCCCTGGCGAATATGTCGCATAACGCTGATACCGTCAAGTCTTGTTAGGAAAAGGTCAAAAAGAACAACATCAGGGCGTATTTCCCTTATTTTGTTCAGCAAATCCTCTCCGTCTTTTGCTGAGTAATATACGGAAAAGTTCTTGTTGTTGAGGTAACGAATGGTTTCTTCATCAAATTCGTTTGGTTCTTCGGTTAGCAGTAGTTTGATTTTATTCTCCATGAAAATTCTCCCTTGTTTATTTGTTGTGCTAATAATACCATAAATTGGTAAATATAGCAATACCTTTCAACGAAATTTTTAAAAGTTTTTTTCGTTATTTTACGACAATTAGTAATAAAATCTATTATAAAAGTATAATAAATTAAATAAAATAAGAAAATACAATTATTTTTTTATTGTAAAATAGTTGTATTATTACAAAAAGGGAGGATTTTGTAATTTTAATAGGCTTAATAGGTTACATTGCTGTTAAGTCTGATTTTTGAGCGAAGGTTGTAAAAATTGATACTTTACAGTCCTGTAACCCGATTTTGTAACCAAAAAAAAGATATTTTGCCGTAATTTCGGTTGAAAAGTATTTTATTGTTCACTTTCATCAAGCATTGTCTGAATATATATTCCATACCCCTTTGTAGGGTCATTTACAAAAACATGAGTAACCGCACCTACTATTTTATCGTTCTGCACTATTGGAGAACCACTCATTCCTTGAACTATTCCGCCTGTTTGTTCAAGAAGTTTTTTATCCGTTACTTCTATGATTAAATCTTTATCCTTGTCAAACAGAAGTTTGTTGGTAGGTTTAATTTCTACCTGATACATTTCCGGAGTTTCTCCAATTATTGTGGAATAAATATATGCTTTGCCGGGTTTAATTTCTTTGCTGTCAGCAATTTTATATTCTTTATATTGCGGTTTGAATTCGCTGTTGCAAAACAGCCCAAACTTTGAGTTACAATATGCCGAACCTATTTCGCTGTCTTTAAAATATCCGCTCAGTCCGCCGGGCGAGCCGCTGCGTCCTTTTTCAACACCTTCAATTACTGCCGGGCAAATATCCCCCTCGTGCATAGGTAATAGGGTTGAGGACTCTTTATCGCATATTCCGTGCCCAAGACAGGCAAATGTGTTATTGTCTGTGTCATAATAGGTTATAGTTCCAATCCCGGCACAACTGTCTTTAATCCACATTCCGGCAGTATATTTTCCGTTCACCTGTTTAGGCTTAAGAGTAAAGTCCATAATTTCATAATCTCTGTTGACGGTAATTTTCAGGCTTTTTCCATTTGATTTTTCAATAATATTTTTGACTTTACGGTTATCCTCAATTTCATTACCGTTTATCATAACAATAATGTCATTGGTACGCAGTCCGCACTCCTCAGAGGCAGAATCTTTTCTTACTTTTGTAATCATTACGCCTTGCGAATAAAACTTGATGCCGAACGGCTGACCGCCAATCTGAACAGTTTTATCGCTGTAATTATTAGAAGTTGCAATTACATTATTATATTCCGCTGTTATTTCCAGCGTAGCAATAACAGCAATAACGGCAATTATTAGAGAGATGACTTTTTTCACATAATCACCCTTTCTAAAATAAATCACAGCAATTTATATGTCACACTTTTATTTTTATAAAATATGTTGTATAATAGACTGGTAAGTAGGATTAAATATTTTTGTTTTGGCAGATAAAAATATATTGTACAGATAAATTCATTTATCAATGCCATAAATTTTATCATAATAAAAAAATTGGTGCAGTATGAAAATTGAAAAAAAAATCAACGGTCTTACCTCTGCCGAGGTGCAGGAGCGTGTCAAACACGGAAAAGTTAATGTTGACCAATCCAAACCCGAGAAAACTATCGGTTCAATAATGATAAAAAATATTTTTACATTATTTAATCTTTTGAATCTGCTTTTGGCAGCTGCTGTTTTTTTGGTCGGTTCCTATAAGAATATGCTTTTTATGGGTGTTGTTTTTTTTAACACTATAATTGGTATTGTACAAGAGCTTAGAAGTAAAAAAGCTGTTGATAAGCTCACGATAATAACGGGCAACAGCACCACCGTTCTGCGTGATGGTAAAAAACAAAAAATTAATAATGACGATATTGTACTTGATGATATAATCTATTTTGAACGCGGTAATCAGATTCCTGCAGATTGCAAAGTTGTAAGCGGCCGGTGTTATGTGAATGAGAGCTTGTTGACCGGCGAGAGTAAGCTTATCAAAAAATCGGCAGGGGACAAGTTGCTGTCCGGAAGTTTTATAAATTCCGGCAACTGTTATGCAAAAACTATATCGGTTGGTGCAGACAAGTATGCTTCACAACTTAACAATTCGGCTAAATATTATAAAAAGATAAATTCCGAAATTCTCTCAACAATTAAACGCATTATTAAGGTTGCAACAATAATTTTAATTCCTTTGGGTATAATCTTGTTTATCAACCAATTTTTTATACTTGACGGTTCTATTGAAAGTTCAGTAGTAAAAACTGTCGGAGCATTGATTGGTATGATACCGGAGGGGCTTGTTTTGCTCACAAGTACAGTTCTTGCTGTTTCTGTAATTAGGCTTTCAAAACGAAATGTGCTTGTTCAGGATTTATATTGTATTGAAACACTTGCAAGAGTTGATGTGCTTTGCCTCGATAAAACAGGTACGCTCACTTGTGACGAGATGCTTGTTGAAAAAGTCGTTCCGTTTGACGGTGTTGATAATGAGGAGGTAATGTCATTTCTTTCAAATTTTGCCAATAACAGCCCCGACTACAACAGTACAATGAATGCCATAAGGGACTATGTAGGCGGCTATGAGTTTGAAAAGGCAGATTTTATTGAACCTTTTTCATCTGAGAAAAAATGCTCGTCTGTAAAAATCGGTAACACAGTGTTGCTTTGCGGTGCAGGCGAATTTATTCTTAATGATGAAGAATCAAAGTATCTTGATGAAATTAAGGCTTATGAAGAAAATTACAGAGTACTTACATTTATACAAATTGAAAATAATGAAAGAACACCAATCTGCAATGTACTTTTAAAGGATAAACTCAGAAAAAACGCAAAGGAAACCCTTGATTATTTTAAAAAGCAGGATGTTACCCTAAAGATTATTTCGGGTGACTCTGTGAATACAATAGTAAATATTGCAAAGACTTTTGATATAGACGGTTATAAAAATGCAGTTGATTGCAGCACTTTTAAATCTGATGAAGAAATAAATGAGGCGGCTGAAAAATATACAATTTTTGGCAGAGTTACACCTCAGCAAAAAGAAATGCTTATTAAGGCTATCCACAACAACGGACATTCTGTTGCAATGACAGGCGACGGTGTAAACGATGTATTGGCTTTAAAATGTGCTGATTGCTCAGTGGCTATGGCTTCGGGCAGCGAGGCGGCAAAGTGTGTTTCACAGATTGTCCTTGCCGACAATGACTTTTCTTCAATGCCTCATATAGTAGCCGAAGGGCGAAGAACAATTCATAATATACAGCGGAGTTCATCTTTGTTCCTTGTCAAAAATATTTTTTCAATTTTAATTTCTGTATTTGTAATCTTTTTTGGTGTTCCGTATCCATTCCAATCTATTCAGCTTTCGTTTGTGGGTGGACTCACAATCGGCATACCGTCTTTCATACTTGCACTGGAATATAACAACAAGATAGTGCAAAATAACTTTTTCCTGAACATAATTTCGGGTGCAATTCCGGCCGGATTAACCATAACATTGAATGTTTTGTTGGTTACGGTAATTTCTCCTGTCTTAGGGTTAACAAGTATGCTGTCAGAAACTTTCTGCATTATGGTTACAGCATTCACGCTTTTTATACTTGTGGTGAAAATTTCAATACCGTTTAATAAACTGCGTGCGTCACTTGTGATATTCATATCAGTTGCTCTTACAATAGTATTTGTATTTTTACACGATATAATAAATACCGCTATACTTAATTTTAACCATTTTGTAATTTTCCTCGTTCTGTGTACTGTTTCTATATTACTGTTTATAATATTTACAGTAATTATGAATAAAATCAAAGAAAAAATTGTGCAAACCTACAAAAATTAACTTATTTTGAAAAATATAAAACCTTAGAGCCTCTTTTTGTGTCATTTTAAATAGAAACACTCAAGAGGTGGTGAACAGATGACATGGCGTAAGCTTATTGAGCAGTCTATGCTCGAAGATATGAAAAAAAATAAACTTCCCGAATCAGCAATTAGGAAGATTTGTTTCGATGTCATCAATTCAACAAGGAGCAGTAAATCAGATGATATTAAAAAATCGTCATGACAAAATAAGTCATAATATAGATACGGCACAATTGGCAAAATGGGTTAAAAAAGCAAAAGACGGTGATAAGTCGGCACTTGAAGAAGTAATAAAACTTACAAGTGACTATGTGTATTATTATTGTCTTGTTATGCTAAATGATGAACAGAACGCACTTGATGCAGTTCAGGATATATTTATAGTTGTTATTCAAAAATTAGATACAGTTAAAAACCCTCGGGCGTTTCTCGGTTGGCTCAAGATGGTAACCTCTAACTATTGTACAAATAAGGTTACCAGAAAAACTGAGTACATAATCAGCTCTGATGATGAAAATAATATTTTGGAAGATTTTGAAGATTTTGATGACCAGAAAATCCCCGAGGAGCGTATTGACAACGAAGAAACAAGCAATATGCTTATGGGTATAATCAAGAAATTGCCGGAAGCTCAAAGGGAGTGTATCCTTATGTACTACTATCAGGATATGTCCATAGCTGAAATTTCAACAGCCGTTGGCATAAGCGAAGGTACAGTTAAGAGCAGGCTAAATTATGCCAGAAAAACCATCAAAAAGGGTGTTGAGGAGTTTGAGGAAAAAGGATTTAAACTTTACGGTCTTACTCCGATTCCATTCATAGCTTATTTTTTAACTAACACAGCGGCGGCTCTTTCGGCACCTATTCAGGCAGAGAGTGTGATTGCCGCAGCAGAAACCGCAGCAATTTCTTCAATTGCGGTGGATGCAACGGTTTTAACATCGGCAGTTGCAGCAACAGGCATTGCTGCAGGAAGTCTTTTTGGTACAGTTTTATCAACTAAAATCGCGGCTGGAGCAATGGCAGTGGCACTTCTTGCAGGTGGCGGTATCATAGGTTTTACAAGCTTAGAAAAGGATAAGGAACAGCCTGCAAAGATGGTACTCCCCAAAATATCAACAGCTGATACTGCCAAACGCAAGTCGTCAGGTAAGCTTGTGAAAAAGAAGAAAAAACATATCTCAGTTGCAACAGCCGATACTGCTGTTCGTAAAAAAGCACCACAAAAAACTTATAAGTCTGCAGCGAAAAACAAGGCAACGGAATATACTGAAGAAAAAAATGATAAAGGTTTCGAAGTGTATCAAGAAAGTATAAACGAAAATACTACAGAAATAACCGAGGTTTATGAGCCGACTCCTTCAACCCAACCTGTTACAATATTAACAGAACCTACTCTCCCTTTACCTAGGGAAACAGCTTCACAACAAACTTATCATATATATAATTACAGGTGAAAAATTTAAGATTTTTACATTTTTTTGTTATAACCCCTCTTTGACTGTGACGGACTTTCAAATTTTGAAGCTCCGTCACAGTTTTTATAATTACTTTTATTTGAATTTTATAAAATGTGTGGTATAATGCTGTTATGAAAAAAATGAAAAATAATTTACCAGAAAATGTTTTATATATAATGAAACGGCTTTCTCAAAACGGTTATGAAAGCTTTGTTGTCGGCGGGTCGCTTCGCAATCTTCTTTTAGGCGAAGAGCCAAAGGATTTTGATATGACAACCAATGCAACACCTGAGGAAATTTTGCGAATTTTTGCAGACTGCAAAACCTTTGATAACGGGCTGAAACACGGTACGGTCAGTATTGTTTTTGATGGTGAGGTTTACGAGGTTACAACCTACAGAATTGACGGAGAGTATCTTGATAACCGTCATCCGAAGGAAGTTAGATTTACCGATAATATCAAAGAAGACTTATCACGAAGAGATTTCACTGTTAATGCAATTGCTTACAATCCGAAAATCGGAATTGTAGACTATTTTAACGGTGAGGAGGATATAAAATGCAGATGTATTCGGTGTGTCGGCAATGCGGATGAGCGTATGAAAGAGGACGCCCTTCGTGTGCTTAGGGCATTACGTTTTGCCTCGGTTTACAATTTTACAATTGAGCCTCAAACCGAACAGGCTATTTTCAACAATATGTCGCTTCTGAAAAACATATCCTATGAACGAATCTCCACTGAGCTTAAAGGCATCCTTATCGGGCAGAATGTCGGTTATGTTTTAAAAAAATTTTGTGATGTTTTTGCCGTTTTTATCCCTGAGTTAAAACCGATGTTCGGCTTTAACCAAAACAATCCCCACCATGATAAAAACCTTTGGGAACACACGGTATGTGCCGTGCAAAATGTCGAAAATAAGCCATTGTTGCGTACCGTTATGTTGTTTCACGATATATGCAAGCCACAAGCACAGACTATAGACAAAAACGGTGTGTCGCATTTTCATAATCACGATAAAATGGGTTCGGAAACCGTTAAAATGATTCTAAAACGCTTGAAATTTTCAAAAAAATTTACCGAAACGGCAAGTATGCTCATTTACTATCACGATACAAGAATTTCCGCAGATAAACCAAGTGTAAAAAAATTACTTAACATTTTAAATGAGGAAAATTTTCGTCTGCTTATGAAAATTCAATATGCCGATATTATGGCACAGTCACAGTATAAAAGAACCCAAAAAATCACTGTCCACTCAAAAGTGAACAGTCTTTTTGAAGAAATTATCAGAAATAACGAGTGCTATACCTTAAAACAACTTGCAGTGAACGGCAGAGATTTATTCACCATAGGTATTCAAAAAGGGGATATAATCGGCAAAATTTTAAATGAACTTTTGGAGCTTGTGATAAACGGTAAATTAAAAAATGAAAAAAAAGAGCTTTTAGCATACATAAAAAAACAGGCTGTATCAGAATGAGATTCATTCCGATACAGCCGTTTTGCTTAAAATATGTTCGGTTTATTGTCTTAAATTCTGTTTACACCTGTTTTCTTTGCAGCTTCAATAACAGCATTCGCAACAGCTTTGCCTATTCTTTTGTCCAGTGCGTCAGGCAGAATGTATTCGGCATTCAGCTTATCATCAGTAACAAGATTTGCAATTGCATAAGATGCGGCAATTTTCATTTCTTCATTGATTTCTTTTGCACGGCAGTCAAGAGCTCCTCTGAAAATGCCCGGAAAAGCGAGAACATTGTTAATCTGGTTAGGAAAATCACTTCTTCCTGTTCCTACAACAGCGGCACCTGCCTTTTTTGCCTTGTCCGGCATAATTTCCGGCGTAGGATTTGCCATTGCAAATATAACAGGTTTTTCAGCCATAGATTTAACCATTTCTTCGTTTACGATTCCTGGGGCACTTACTCCGATGAACAAGTCGGCACCTTTTAAGGCATCGGCAAGTGTGCCTGTTTTTTTATTGCGGTTTGTAAAACCTGCAAGCTCAGCGTGTGCAGGTTTAAGTGTTTTGTCACCCTCGCATATTATACCGTTTATGTCGCACATGGTGATGTTTTTTGCTCCGATATTCATAAGATGACGGCATATTGCAGTGCCTGCAGAGCCTGCACCGTTAATTACAATTTCAATTTCACCGATATTTTTGCCGACAACTTTAAGTGCATTCAGCACACCTGCAGCAACAATTATTGCCGTACCGTGCTGGTCATCATGAAAAACGGGTATATCGCATTTTTCCTTTAGCTTAGCTTCAATTTCAAAGCATCTAGGAGCAGAAATATCCTCAAGGTTTATTCCGCCGAAGCTTCCGCTGATAAGATAAACTGTGTTTACAAATTCGTCAACATCTTTGCTTCTGACGCAAATAGGGAAGGCGTCTACATCTGCAAACTCCTTAAATAATGCACATTTACCCTCCATAACAGGCATACCTGCCTCAGGTCCAATGTCACCAAGCCCGAGTATTGCCGTGCCGTCGGTTACAACGGCAACAAGGTTATTTCTGCGTGTTAATTCAAAAGATTTATCATAATCTTTGTTGATTTCAAGACAAGGCTCGGCTACTCCGGGAGTATAAGCCAGCGAAAGGTCGCTTTTATCATTGATCTCAACTCTTGAAACAACCTCAATTTTTCCGTTCCATTCATAGTGTTTTTTCAAAGATTCTTGTCTGATGTCCATATCCATTTCCTCCAAATGTTTTACATATTAAAACAATACCATACTATTATACAACTAAAATAAAATACATTCAATAGCGAGATTGACAAATTTATAATTATCATTTAAAATAATAATTGAACCGGATTGGGCAACTGCGGTTAGAAGCGAAAGCGACTATCCGAGGAAAGTCCGAGCTCCACAGAGCAATAATAACGGCTAACGGCCGCCGGGGGTGACCCCAGGGATAGTGCAACAGAAAATTACCGCCACAGTTATGTGGTAAGGATGGAAAGGCGAGGTAAGAGCTCACCGGTGTTATGGAAACATAACAGCCGTGTAAACCCTATTTGGAGCAACACCGTGGTAGGACATATATGCTTGCTCGGCAGTCCTTAGGAGGTGGCATCGAGCAAATGTGGTAACACTTTGCCAAGATAGATGGTTGTCCGCGACAGAACTCGGCTTACAGATTCGGTTTAACGGCCCCGCAAGGGGTCGTTTCTTTATTGTAAACTCTATTCAAAATAGTTGCAAATTGTTTCCAAATGATATATAATATTTTTAATATACAATCATTATTTTGATGTTTATAAGGAGGGTTATAGTTGTGAGCAAAACAGATAACTTTTTTAATAGTATAAAGGATAAGAGGGTTGCTTTCTGCGGCCTTGGAATCAGCAATTTTCCTGTTATGGAAATGTTTGTAAAGCACGGTATTGATGTAACAGCCTGTGACAGAAGAACCTTTGAACAACTCGGCGACAGTGCAAAAAAGGCTCAGCAGTTGGGTGTTAAACTTTCGCTGGGTGAAGACTATTTAAAAAAACTTGATGTTGACATTGTTTTCAGAACGCCGGGTATGAGATATTATATGGATGAACTCAATCAAATGCGTAAACACGGTGTAACTGTTACTTCTGAAATGGAGCTTTTTTTCGAGCTTTGCGACTGCAAAATTATTGCAATTACCGGTTCTGACGGCAAAACAACAACAACATCCATCGTTGCCGAATTTTTGAAGGCGGCAGGCAAAAGAGTGTTTTTGGGCGGCAATATCGGCAAACCGTTGCTTCCTGAAATTGAGGATATAAAAAGCGATGATTACGCAGTAGTTGAACTTTCATCTTTTCAGCTTATTTCAATGCGTCAAAGTCCTAATATTGCTGTTGTAACAAATGTAGCACCTAACCACCTTGATATTCACAAGGATATGCAGGAATATATTGATTCAAAAAAGAATATAATTCTTCACCAGAGTGCTTTCTCACGGGCAGTTCTTAATCTGGATAATGATATTTCCAATTCTTTTGAAGAAGATGTGCGTGGAAATCTTGCAAAGTTCAGCAGAAAGTCAACTGTTTATAACGGAGCATATTTAAAAGATAACCAAATTATCTACAGCGACTTTGGCAAGGAAACTAAGGTGATTGATATTTCCGATATATTTATTCCGGGAATGCACAATGTAGAAAATTATATGGCTGCAATTTCTGCTGTTTGGAGAATAGTTGATGTTGAAACAATTGCTGAAGTTGCAAGGACTTTTAAGGGTGTTGAGCACCGTGCCGAGTTTGTAAGGGAGCTTGACGGCGTTAAATATTATAATGATTCAATCGCTTCAAGTCCTACCAGAACAGCTTCGGGAACACTCTCTCTTTATGACGAAAAAATTATCGTAATTGCAGGCGGTTATGATAAAAAACTTGATTACTCAGAACTTGGTGAGGTAATCTGTAACAAGGTTAAAATCCTCATTCTTATGGGAAATACAGCCGATAAAATTGAGGATGCAACAAAAAATGCACCTTCGTACTCCGAAGGCAATCCTATAATTTACAGGGTTGCAAATATGGAAGATGCGGTTGCAAAGGCAAGAGAATGTGCTGTTAAAGGCGACAGAGTTTCGCTTTCGCCCGCAAGTGCCAGCTTTGACCTGTACAAGAATTTTATGGATCGTGGTATTCACTTTAAGAATATCGTCAACTCCCTTAAATGATAAATTATATCGAAAGCGGAAGTTCTTTTGAAAATATAATCTCCGCACACGGTAATCACGATGTTTTTTTGACAAAAATTATTGTTCTGTACCGTGCTTACGGAATTTCAAAATATGCAGATTTTTGGTACCAGCATATCTTCGGGCGTGTAACGGCAATAATCTGTCGTGTCGGCAATGATTTTTTGCTTAGCTGTACTAATTTTACGGATTTTGAAGAATTGAAAGAATTTTTGAATGTTTTGGGATTTACCTCAGTGTTGTGTGATGAAAAAATCCCGATAAATCCCGTTTGCAGTCGATGTAAAACAGGGTTTGTAATGCAGTTAAAAAATAAAACTGTATGTAATATACAAAATGTAACAACCGACAGAAACTACAAGGAGCTTTACAGTTTTCTGAAAAAAATAAACAGCAGTAGCATACCTTTGCCCGGTTATGCGGATTTTGTTACCGATTTGTTTGCAAAAGTACGCAATAATATTGCTGAGATTCATACAATTAAATCGAATGAAAAAATAATTGCCGCCTGTATTTCGGTAACAGACGGCATAAATACTGTTATTTCACCATTGGCAACCTCTGAAGAATATAGAGGAAAAGGGCTTGCAAAGGCTCTTGTTTACAGCCTTCAGGGCAATGTGTGTTTACTCTGTAACGATGGAATAAATCGTATTATATACGAAAAAATGGGATTTGCCGTAATCGGTAATTGGAAGGAAATTTACAGATGAGTTTTTTTGATTTTGATGGGCGAGTTCTTGAACTTGCCGAAAAAGCAATGCAAAATGCAAAACCTCAGCTTTATGAGATAGAAAAAATACAGGAATATAATCAAAATAAAATCCTCAAGGCATTCCAGTTGTGCGGAGTTTCAGAAAGTCACTTTGCCGACAGCACCGGCTACGGCTACAGTGACCGTGGCAGGGAAGTCCTTGACAAAGTTTATGCAACTGCATTTGGAGCGGAGGACGCTATTGTAAGGCAGAGCTTTCAGTCGGGAACCCACGCACTCACCGTTGCACTTTTCGGTATGCTCAGACCGGGCGACACTATGCTTTCTGTTGCCGGTATTCCGTATGATACAATCAGAAGTGTAATCGGAATAGAAGGAGATTATTCAGGCTCGCTTAAAGATTTTAATATTCACTATGACGAAGTTCCGCTGCAAAACGGTAAGGTCGATTATAATGCTTTAAAAGACAAACTATCAGTACATCCCAAAATGGCGTATATCCAGCGTTCAAGGGGTTATTCGCTCAGAAGTGCATTAACAATTTCCGATATAAAAAAGATAGTTGAAACAGTCAAATCCGTTTCACCGGAAACAATTATTATGGTTGATAACTGTTATGGTGAGTTTGTTGAAAAACTCGAACCCACTCAGGTCGGAGCAGATATTATGGCAGGATCGCTCATAAAAAACGCAGGCGGCGGAATTGCTCCTACAGGCGGTTACATAGCAGGCAGAAGTGACCTTGTAAAAATTTGTTCGTACCGTTTGACAACTCCGGGAACAGGCAGAGAGCTTGGTGCAACGCTCAGCACAAAAAGAGAGATGTTTATGGGTGCTTTCAACGCTCCTCATATTACAGGTGAGGCACTCAAAACAGCAGTTTTTGCAAGCAGTCTTTTTAAAAGTATGGGTTACGGTGTTTCGCCTGAAGTTGACGAAACCCGTGGTGATATAGTTCAGGCAATTTTACTTGAGAATGAAGAAAATTTAATTGCTTTCTGTCAGGGGATACAGTCGGGCTCACCAGTTGACAGCTATGTAACACCTTTGCCGGATGATTTGCCCGGCTACGACAGCAAAGTTATTATGGCGGCAGGTGCTTTTACACTTGGTTCAAGCATTGAACTTTCGGCAGATGCACCGCTGAGAGAGCCGTTTGCAGTGTGGATGCAGGGTTCTTTTAACTTTCACAGCGGAAAAACAGGTGTTATGCTCGCTGCCAATAAAATTCTTTATAAGAAATAAACATTTCGGGAGAAATTCTATGACATTCAATGTAATTACACTGGGGTGTAAGGTCAATCAATACGAGTCGCAGGTTATGACAGAAATTATGCTGAAAGACGGATTTAGTCTATCTGCATCAAAGGATAATGCGGATATTTTTATCGTTAATACCTGTACGGTAACTTCAGTGAGCGACAGCAAAAACCGAAAATTAATTCGTCGGATTCGCCGAAATAACCCTGACTCAGTGATAGTTGTAACAGGATGTATGTCACAGGCTTTTCCCGAAGACGAAGTATATGAAATATGCGATATTGTGGTTGGCAACACAAACCGAGGCGAAATCGCATCATTGATTAAATCGCATCTGAAAAGCAAAGATAAATTTTATGAGGTTGAAACTCATAAAACAGGCGAAGTTTTTGAACCTCTTATGATTTCTGATTTTGAGGAGAGAACCCGTGCCCAAATCAAAATTGAGGACGGATGCAACCGCTTCTGTGCCTATTGTATAATTCCGTATGCAAGGGGCAGAGTGCGTTCAAAAGACCCGGGCGAGCTTTTTGAAGAAGCAAAAACACTCTCAGCCAAAGGCTATAAGGAAATTGTTCTTGTAGGAATTAATCTTTCGTGCTTTGGTCAGGAAACAGGTCAAAATTTATGTGATGCAGTTGAAACCGTTGCAAAAGTTCACGGCGTAGAGCGTATCCGATTAGGTTCTCTTGAGCCTGAAAGGTTAGACCCTGAGTTTATAGAAAGGCTTGCAAAATGCAAAAAACTTTGCCCGCAATTTCACCTTTCACTTCAATCAGGCTGTGACGAAACATTAAAGCGAATGAACCGCCATTACACTACAGCTGAATATAGAGAGATAGTAGAAAATCTTCGCAACTCCTTTGACAATTGTTCTATAACAACCGATGTTATGGTGGGCTTTGCAGGTGAAACGGATGAAGAATTTAATAAGTCGCTCGATTTTGTACATTCAATTCGCTTTGGGAAGGTTCATGTGTTCAGTTATTCAAGAAGAAAGGGTACAAAAGGCGACCTTTTACCAAATCAGATTGAACAATCGGTTAAGAGCGAACGCAGTAAGCGAATGATAGCTGTAACTGAATCAGACAGAAAAGATTTTTTGCAAAATCAAGTTGGTGGAGTATATCCTGTGCTATTTGAGCGTAAGCGTCCCGACGGATACTGGGAAGGATACACAATGAACTATACTCCGGTACATATTTATTCCAATAAAGAATTATCTGATGTAATTGCTGAAGTAAAAATAATTTCAGCTTCCGATGATTACTGTTCAGGTGAGTTAGTCTGATTCATAGTTTTTTTCAAATTTGCAATTTCTTTTTTTGCCGACTTTTCACTCATAGAAGCATAACTGTAAAGCATAAAACCGTCATATTTTTTCTCAAAAGATATTTTGTACTCCTTGCTTAAAATATCGTTAAAATCTTCCCATGTGCCTTCATCGCTGTCTGTTCCTGCTTTGTATCCGGCAAGTCCGGAGTAAATTTTCAAATTTTTATTTTTCTTAATCTTGTTCCAACTGTCAACAGCATCTTCGTAGGCTAGTGCAGGGTTGTCAAGGCTGTAGTACAGCTGAGGGCAGATATAATCTATATATCCTGACTTGCTGCACCAGTTTTTTACATCTGCATAAATTTTGGAGTTGTTTTTTATGTTGCCTTGCGGCGAAATTCCAAAGACAATATTTTTGTTTGAAGAGTGAACAACTTTATAAACACTGCGAATCAGCTTGTTTACATTTTCTTTCCGCCAGTCAGAAAGGCTCAGGCTTTTGTTTTTCTGTGCTTTGGTGTAGTTTGTGTATTCGGTTTTGTCAAAGGATTTGTCACTTGTCGGATAAAAATAATCGTCAAACTGTATTCCGTCAATGTCATAGTTGTCGGTAATTTCCTTAACACCGTCTGAAATCAACTGTTGAACCTTTTTTAATGCAGGATTTAGAAAAATTCCGCTTTCAATTTTTTTACCGAGCGATTTGTCCTTTTCGTATGGATTATCTGTTGATAGTACCGAGGGTGTGTTGTTGGTGCTGATTCTGTAGGGATTTATCCATGCTTGAATTTCAAGTCCGCTTTTATGACATTTACTGCACATATAATTAAGGGCGTCATATCCGCAGTCAACACCTTGTGTACCGCTCAAAATGTGAGAAGATGGGAATAGTTTTGATTTGTAGAGTGCGTCCGAAAAAGGACGAACCTGTACAATCAGTGTATTGAATCCAAATTCAACCGCATCATCTGCAATTCGGTCAAATTTTTTTTTAAATTCCGTGTAACTGCGGTCAGTACCGCTCATATCAAGCTCCATATATGTAACCCAAAGCCCTTTCATATTGGCATTTTTGCTCTGTTTTTTAGTTGCAGTAGTAGTTGGCGGAGCAGTTGTTTGAGGTTCGGTGTTGATTTTAACTGTATTAATAACAGGTACAGTTTGTAGATTTTCAAAATAATTCAGAGCCATAACCGTAGCAAACAGAGCAACGATTATCATCGTAAGATAAATTTTAGTTTTCAAGTGTAACATCCTCCCGAGGTGATTTTGATATGCCTGTATATTTAGCAGTCGGCTATTTTTTTGTTATAAATTTAATAGCCCTTGCAATTACATATTATGATAAAAAAGCAAGTAAAAGGCACCGTCGCAGAGTAAGAGAAAACACCCTTATGTTGGTGGGTGCTTTGGGCGGGGCTCCGGTTATGTACCTTACAATGAAGGTGATTCGCCACAAAACAAAGCATTTTATATTTATGTTTGGTTTGCCGTTAATTTTTATTATAGAAGTTGCTATAGTGATTTTTATTGCTTTTTCTTCAAAGGTTTTTGGGTGATAAAATGTTTGGTTTTCTTGAATTTACTGTTACCCAATCCTGCGACGGTATGCTTTGCAAAGAATATTTAAAAAAAGTTTGCAATGTGTCATCAAAAATGATAACAAAGCTTGTTCGTACAGAAATGGGAATTACTCGAAACGGTGAATTATTGAGAACAGTTGATTCTGTTTGCAACGGTGATGTTATCCGTCTGAAACTTCCCCAAGATGAGAATGAAATCATTCCTACAGAGGGCGAGCTTGATGTTATGTATGAGGACAATCATATTCTTATAGTGAATAAACCCGACAATATGCCTGTTCATCCAACAAAGAACCATCAGACCGATACCCTCGCAAATATTGTCCGTTTTTACAGTCTGAATAAAAATGAGCATTACACCTTTCGTGCAATAAATCGGCTTGACCGTGATACTTCCGGACTGGTGGTAATAGCAAAGGATAGGTACACAGCTTCGTGCCTTAAAGGGCTTTATAAGGAATACACAGCAGTATGCCAAGGTGAGATGATTAACGACGGTACAGTTAGTGCAAATATTAGACTATGTCCAAACAGTAAAATGTTGCGGGAAGTTCATACCAGCGGTGCATATGCGGTAACTCATTATAAGGTTTTGCAAACAAACGGAGAGCATACATTAATACTATGCACTCTTGAAACCGGAAGAACTCATCAAATTCGTTGCCATATGAGCTACCTTGGCTTTCCGTTGGCAGGAGATGATTTGTATGGAGGTTCAAAGGAAAAAATTCACCGTCAGGCACTCCACTGTTCAAGAGTTGAATTTAAACACCCCGTAACGGGAGAAAATATAGATATAAAATCCAAAATTCCTGAAAATATTAGACAAATTATAGAGTTATAATTCGCCAAAGTAATAATTAACAGAATATTATATGTTATTATATGGGTTGGTAGAAATTTTAATAGTTCATTTACGGAAAGGTCGCATTAAGATGGAAGAAATCAAAATTGAACTAACCAAAACTCCAAAGGCTAAGCCCGAGGATGAGAGTAATCTCGGCTTTGGTCGTATTTTTACAGACCATATGCTTATTATGAATTATGATGAGGGTCAGGGTTGGCACGATGCAAGAATTGTACCTTACGGTCCAATCGCACTTGATCCTTCGGCAATGGTTCTTCATTACGGACAGGAAGTTTTTGAGGGTATGAAGGCATACCGTAATGTAAACGGCGGTATAAATCTTTTTAGACCTGATAAAAATATGGCAAGACTCAATGTTTCAAATGAAAGATTGTGTATTCCTCAGATAGACGAGGCTTTCTGTGTAGAAGCTATCAAAAAGCTTGTTGAAGTTGAGAAGGATTGGGTTCCGCACTCAGAGGGAACTTCGCTTTATATCAGACCGTTTATCTTCTCAACAGATGCACATCTTGGTGTTCACCCGGCTGAGCATCTTCTGTTTGTAACAATCTGTTCGCCTGTTGGTGCATATTATCCTGAGGGACTTAACCCTGTTAAGATTTATGTGGAAGAAAAGTATGTCCGTGCCGTAAAGGGAGGTATGGGCTTTACAAAAACAGGCGGTAACTATGCGGCTTCTCTCAAAGCTCAGGATGAGGCAGAAAAGCAGAAATATACTCAGGTTCTTTGGCTTGACGGTGTAGAAAGAAAGTACATCGAAGAAGTTGGAACAATGAATGTGTTCTTCGTAATTGATGACGAGATAGTTACACCTGCCCTTCAGGGTTCAATCCTCAGCGGTATCACAAGAATGAGCACCATTGAGTTGCTGAACGCTTGGGGTTATAAGGTTTCTGAGAGAAAAATCTCAATTGACGAAGTTGTTAAAGCTTCTGAAGAAGGCAGACTTAAAGAGAGTTTCGGAACAGGTACAGCTGCCGTTATATCACCAATTGGCGAGCTCAAGTTTGGTGATAAGAAGATGAGCATCAACAACGGTGAAATCGGCGAAATCAGCCAGAAACTTTACGATAACCTCACAGGAATTCAGTGGGGCAAAGTAGAGGATACCATGGGTTGGGTTGTTCCGGTTTGTTAATCTGAATAGTTTCAAAGTAAAGCATCGGCTAAACTCAACGGTTTAACCGGTGCTTTATAGCTTATTTTATCAGCTTTTCTTTCTTGTTAATTCCTATTATTCCTCCAACAGTTCCGCCCAACAGACAGGCGATAAATTTTAAGAAGGTAAATAAAGTAACGGTACCGTCCATAGCAATCATACCGGCACAAAAGATAATTACAAAAAATAACAGTCCGCTCACAGAGCCGTTTATAATCCCTTTTATACCTGCGATTTTTGAACACGCAAACCCCGATACATAGGCACTGATACCGCATATTATTGTGAGAATTATTTCCAGAACAACATTATCCAGTATTCCTGTGCTTGTCATAATTACCGAAGTTATGCTTAGAAGAATAAGCAGCACAAGTTCGCCCAATATAAGCCCAACAACAAGCCCCTTGATAAATTTAAATTTGTTAAATTCAATAGTAAGACTTTTCAATAATAACGCACCTCCAAAATCTCTACCATATAATATTCACAACATACGCTTTTTAGAATATCGTTTAATATAAACTTGCACATAATTGTGCATTATGATAAAATGTATGCAGACAATTATTTTAAAATTAAGATTTTGGTGATAATATGGTTGTTTTCGTAAAATATACCTATATATTTGCTGTTGGTAGTGTTGTTGGATGGTTGGTTGAGCTGCTTTACAGGCATTTCGTAAGCAATCCAAAGGTAAATGGCAAACGCAAGTGGGTAAATCCCGGGTTTTTAACAGGTCCATATCTTCCGCTTTATGGGTTTAGCTCATGTATTTTATACTTATTGTCGGGTTTAGACAGTTATATTTCGATAGATAACTCAGTGCTTCGTATAATCGTATTACTGGTTATGATGGCAATTTGCATAACGGTAATAGAATACATTGCCGGAATGATTTTTATTAAGCGTATGAAAATTATGCTATGGGATTACAGCCGAAACCGATTTAATATTCAAGGGATAATTTGTCCGCTATACAGCTTTTTTTGGTTGCTTTTGGGGGCATTTTACTATTTTGCGGTTTATCCTTATTTTATAACTACTGTTGAATGGCTGTTTGAGCATATAATTTTTTGCTTTTTTGTTGGAATGTTTTTAGGTGTGTTTATTCTTGATCTGGTTCAGTCATTGCAAATTATGATTAAGATTAAGCAGTTTGCCGAGGATAATAATGTTGTTATTATTTATGAGGAATTTAAAGCCAATCTTAGAGAAAGGGCAGAGGGAAGAATAAGCTCTGTTCGGGCGTTTATCGGTAAACACAGTTACCAGACAATTTATAATAGTCTAACGGAATATTTCCGGGAAAAAATCAAAAATATCGAGAAAAAAGGTAAATAAATTATATATAGAAATGGAAAAGGGTATGCACCAAAGTGGTACATACCCTAAAATTTTAACTATAAATTATTTTTCAGAAAGTGCCTTATCAATAGCTGCTGCAGCTTTTTTACCTGCACCCATTGCAAGTATAACTGTTGCGGCACCGGTTACGGCGTCACCGCCTGCGTAGACGTATTCACGACTTGTAAGACCGTCTTCATCGGCAATAATTCCACCCCACTTTTGAGTGTCAAGTCCGTCTGTTGTGGACTTGATAAGCGGGTTAGGTGAGGTACCGATAGACATAATTACACAGTCCATAGGGATAACATATTCGCTACCCTCTACTGCTACAGGGCGTCTTCTGCCACTTGCATCAGGTTCTCCGAGTTCCATCTTAATACACTTGATACCTGTTACATTATCATCATCGTCACCGAGAATCTCAACAGGGTTGTTAAGTGTACGGAAGATTATGCCCTCTTCTTTAGCGTGGTGAACTTCTTCTGCTCTTGCAGGGAGTTCAGCTTCGGATCTTCTGTATATTATGCTTACCTCTTCGGCACCAAGTCTTAGAGCAGAACGGGCAGCGTCCATTGCAACATTACCTCCGCCTACAACAGCAACCTTTTTAGCGTGCATAATAGGTGTTGTGCTGTTGTTTTGGTACGCCTTCATAAGGTTTACTCTTGTGAGAAATTCGTTGGCTGAGTAAACACCGTTGAGGTTTTCGCCCGGAATTTTCATAAATCTAGGCAAGCCTGCCCCGCTGCCAATAAATACAGACTCAAATCCCATATCCTGCATGAGTTCGTCTATGGAAAGTACCTTACCGATAACCATATTTGTTTGAACAGAAACACCTAAATCCTTGAGGTTTTCAACTTCTTTGTTTACTATAGCTTTTGGCAGTCTGAATTCAGGGATACCATACTGAAGAACACCGCCGGCAGTGTGCAATGCTTCAAAGATAGTAACCTCGTAACCCTTTTTAGCAAGATCACCTGCACAAGTAAGTCCGCTCGGACCACTTCCGATAACAGCAACCTTGTGTCCGTTGCTCTTTGGCTTAACAGCTTTTTCTTTGTTGTTTGCATTGTGATAGTCGGCAACATATCTTTCAAGTCTGCCTATGGCAACAGGCTCTGTTTTAATACCGCGAACACACTTGGATTCACACTGTGACTCCTGAGGACAAACTCGTCCGCATACAGCAGGTAGGGAAGAGCTCTCGCTTATTACCTGATATGCACCCTCAAAATTTTCCTCAGTGATCTGTTTAATAAAGTTAGGAATATCTATGTTTACAGGGCAGCCGTTTACGCAGGGCTTGTGTTTGCAATTAAGACATCTGCTTGCTTCATCAAGTGCCATTTGCTGTGTATATCCTGTGGCAACTTCAAGAAAGTTTTTTGCTCGTACAGCAGGTTCCTGCTGAGGCATATCTGTTCTTGGAATTTTCATATTAGGCATAATTACTTTACCTCCTTATTGAGAAGGTTACAGCTTTCTTCGTAAGCGTGTTTCTCAAACTCTTTATAAATTCGGCTTCTTTTTATAGCCTCGTCAAAATCGACCTTATGACCGTCAAAGTCAGGACCGTCAACACAGGCAAACTTTGTTTCTCCGCCAACAGTAAGTCTACAGCCGCCGCACATACCTGTACCGTCAATCATAATCGGGTTCATAGATACAACAGTTTTTATGTTATATTGCTCGGTGAGCTTTGCAACGAACTTCATCATAATCAAAGGACCGATCGTTATAACCTCGTCATATGTATTGCCTTCTTTAATTAGCTGTTCCAAAGCGTTTGTAACAAGTCCCTTTTCTCCGTAAGAACCGTCATCTGTCATCATTTTAAATACATTTGAGTGGCTCTTGAATTCATCTTCAAGTATAACTAAGTCCTTATTTCGGAAACCTACAACAGAGTGGACCTCAGTTCCCTGATCAAAGAGCTTTTTAGCAACCGGGTAAGCAATAGCACAACCTACGCCGCCGCCTACAACGGCAACCTTTTTAAGACCGTCTGTGTGTGTAGGAGTGCCGAGAGGCCCCACAAAGTCCTGGATGTAATCGCCCTCATTAAAAGAGTTCAGCTGATTTGTTGTAGCACCAACAATCTGAAAAATGATGGTTACGGTGCCGTTTTCTCTGTCAAAATCAGCAATGGTCAGTGGGATTCTCTCGCCGTTTTCATCGGTACGAAGTATGATGAACTGACCGGGTTCAGCTTTTTTTGCGATTAGAGGTGCGTCAATCACCATTTTTGTAACAGTGGGATTGAGTACCTGTTTACTAATAATTTTGTACATTTGCATACTTCCTTACATAAAATTATACCATAGTACATTTTACACTATTGATTGGTGCTTTGTCAATCTATTTTTTATATTGTTTTAATTTTTTGTAACAAAAAATCGAATTAAATTTTGTTAATTATGTAAAAATAGACCGTATCCATTTTGTGATACAGTCTGTTAAAAACTTTTATGTTTAATAAAAATAAAGTTTATAAAGATTATCAGATAAAAATTTTCGGTGGATATTACTCGCCAAACCGGCTTTCGATTAACTCAACAGCTTCTTTCATTGCGGCTTTTTCATCGGGACCGTCAAATTCAATGGTAATTTCGGTGCCGCACTTTATACACGCTGTAATTAAGTTCATAATACTTTTGCCGTCAATCTGATGATTGCCTTTTATTACGGTAACGGAAGTACCCTCGTATTTGCTCATGGCTTTAACAAAATCCCCGGCAGGTCGCATATGTAAGCCGTGTCTGTTTTTAACAGTAATTGTTTTTGATAGCATAATTAAATCTCCTCGGTTTACAATTATAAAATGAAAAAAAGCAGTCCAAATAAAGAGCTGATAAATGCGGCACCCAAAACATCGCTTGGGTAGTGAATTCCTGCAATCGGTCGTAAAACAGCAATAGTAATAGTTACCAAAAGCGAAGCCGCACCAAGCCATACATTTATATATAGAAAAGAAAAGGTTATTATGACAGAACTTGCAACATGTCTTGAAGGGAAACTCTTTCTCTTTGTTTTTTTAGGGAATAAAGGTTTGATGTTTGTTTTTTCGTAAGGTCTTAGTCTGTTAATGAGAATTCTCATAACTGTTACGGCTAAAAATGTAAATAGCGGTATTGTAAAAACCTTGATAAATCTTAAATCCCATATTATAACAAGATAGAACAACAACAAAGGATAGCCTATATAATGGATATAAGGAGTAAATTTATAAACAAATTTAAGAAATTTATATAGTGGCTTATTTTGAATGATTTTGTTCCGCATATTCATATATTTTTCGGAATTTATAAAAATCACTCCTCGATCTGTGGTTTTAAAAAAGCGATTGCACGGGCATGGTTTGTAATTACGGCTGTTGAAGTTTCACCGCCAAATTCTCCGTCAAGCGTCCATGCAATAGCGGAATCACTATTGATTGTAAAGTTTGAATCTCTTATATATACAAGGTGTTTGCTTTCGGTTTTGCCCGTGAGAAGGTCGTTGATAGTTTCCTGTAAATCAATGGGATTTGTAGGGCTTTTCACAAAAATTGCTTCAAACTTACCGTCGTCAAGTTCTACAGAGCGTTCATTGATTTTCAACAGACCGCCCACAGAAAATGTGTTGCATATCATTCCGTAAATAAAATTATTTTCAATTGTTATGTTATTTGCTGTAATATTAATGTGTATACTTTTTATTTTTGAAAGCTGTTTTATACCTTCAAGAAAGTATGCCAACTTGCCCAGTATATTTTTAATATTTTGAGGGGTTGAATAAGCAACCTCGGTAAATGCACCAAACCCGGCAATATAGTTAAAATATCTTCCGTTAAATTCACCAATATCATAGGGGAAAAGCATACTGTTGGGTATTGCGTCAACGCATTTTGTTATGTTTTTTGAAATTCCGAGAGAGGTTGCAAAATCATTTACAGTACCTGCAGGAATATATGCACACGGCTTTCGTAACTGAGCTTCAACACTCATATATCCGGTTGTTACTTCGTTAAGAGTACCGTCGCCGCCTGAACACACAATCATATCGAAGTTATTCATATTTGATATAACAAACCTTGTTGCGTCACCCTTTGATTTAGTTGGCAGCACAGTAACTGTACCCAGTTCCGAAAGGTTTTCTATTATATATGAAAGTTTGCCTTTGATAAGCCCTTTACCTGAAATAGGGTTATAGATAAATAAAATTTTGCTCATAAACAGTAATCCTCTTCCATTATTATACTGATTATAACAGATTTTGGGTTAATTTTCAACAGTATAATAAGTTATAGATTTTTTATATCTATTTTACCGTTTTTAGTTATATCAAAAAATACATATATGCTATGCCAATTTTGTGGTTTACATATCATAAAAAATATGTTAAACTTTTAACAAAGCACAACCAAGGGGTTTAGTGCGACTCATTATATTAAGGAGAGAAAATTATGGCAAACTATGAAATCGTAGATAGCGTAGAAGCTCTTGAAGCCAAGCTTGAACAGGTTCGTAAGGCTCAGGAAGTATTTTCAACCTACACACAGGAGCAGGTTGATAAAATCTTCAAGGCAGCAGCTTCTGCAGCTAATAAGCAGAGAATTCCGCTTGCTAAAATGGCAGTGGAAGAAACAGGTATGGGTATTGTTGAAGATAAGGTTATCAAAAACAACTACGCAGCTGAGCATATCTATAATGCTTATAAGAATGTAAAGACCTGCGGTGTTATTGAGGAAGATAAGGCTTACGGTATAACAAAAATTGCTGAGCCGATTGGCGTAATTGCAGCAGTTATTCCTACAACCAACCCTACATCAACTGCTATCTTTAAGACACTTCTTTGCTTAAAGACAAGAAACGGTATCATCATTTCTCCACACCCAAGAGCAAAGAAATGTACAATCGCAGCTGCTAAGATTGTTCTTGAGGCTGCCGTTGCTGCAGGTGCTCCTGAGGGAATCATAGGTTGGATTGATGTTCCTTCAATCGAAATGACCAACCTTATTATGAAAGAAGCTGACACAATCCTTGCAACAGGTGGTCCCGGCATGGTTAAGGCTGCATATTCAAGCGGTAAGCCTGCTCTCGGTGTTGGTGCCGGTAACGCTTCAGCGATCATTGACTCTTCAGCTGATACTATCAATGCAGTTAACTCAATTATTCACTCTAAGACATTTGATAACGGTATGATTTGTGCAACAGAGCAGACAGTTATCGCTGACCAGGCTGTATATGATGCAGTTAAAGCAGAGTTTATCAAGAGGGGTTGTTACTTTCTCAACGAAGAAGAAAAGGATAAAATCCGTAATACAATGCTTATCAACGGTGCACTCAATGCAAAAATCGTTGGTCAGCGTCCTGTAACTATCGCTCAGATGGCAGGATTTGAAGTTCCTGAGGATACAAAGGTTCTCATCGGTGAGGCTACAAGTACAGATACAAGCGAAGCTTTTGGTCATGAAAAGCTTACAACAATACTCGGTATGTATAAGTCTGAAAACTTTGAGGACGCACTTAATATTGCAGAAACTCTTCTTGTTAATAACGGTGGTCTCGGTCATACAGCAGTACTTTGGGTTGACAATGTAAATGAAAGAGAAAAGCTCAATGAGTTTGCAGCAAGAATGAAGACTTGCCGTCTTATTGTAAATACACCTTCTTCACTTGGTGGTATCGGTGATCTCTACAACTTTAAGTTTGCTCCATCACTTACACTTGGTTGCGGTTCATGGGGCGGTAACTCAGTTTCTGAGAATGTTGGCGTTAAGCACTTGATTAATATTAAGACAGTTGCAGAGAGAAGGGAAAATATGCTTTGGTTCAGAGCACCTGAAAAGGTTTATATCAAGAAGGGTTGCCTGCCGGTAGCTCTACAGGAACTCAAGGATGTTATGAATAAGAAGAGAGTATTTATCGTAACAGACCAGTTCCTTTACAAAAACGGTTACACAAAATGTGTTACAGATAAACTTGACGAGCTTGGCATCCAGCACTCCACATTCTTTAATGTTGCTCCGGATCCAACACTTGCTTGTGCACTTGAAGGTGTTGAACAGCTCAGAGCATTTGAGCCTGACTGTATCATCGCTATCGGTGGTGGTTCAGCAATGGATGCTGCCAAGATCATGTGGGTTCTCTATGAGCATCCTGAAGCAGACTTTATGGATATGGCTATGCGTTTCATTGATATTCGTAAGAGAGTTTACACATTCCCTACAATGGGCGAGAAAGCATACTTTATCTGTATTCCTACATCAGCCGGTACAGGTTCTGAGGTTACACCGTTCGCAGTTATCACTGACGAAAAGACAGGTATCAAGTACCCTCTTGCTGACTATCAGCTTCTCCCTAATATGGCTATTGTTGATACAGATATGCACATGACAGCTCCTAAGGGTCTTACATCTGCATCAGGTATCGACGCACTTACACACGCACTCGAAGCATTTGCTTCCGTAATGGCAACAGATTACACAGACGGTCTTGCACTCAAGGCAGCTAAAACAATCTTTGAGTTCCTTCCAAGAGCTTACGATAACGGTCCTAACGACCCTGTAGCCAGAGAGAAGATGGCTAACGCTGCTACAATGGCAGGTATGGCATTTGCAAATGCGTTCCTCGGTGTTTGTCACTCAATGGCTCATAAGCTCGGTGCTTACCATCACCTTCCACACGGTGTTGCAAACGCATTGCTTATCAATCTTGTAATCAAGTTTAACTCTTCTGAGTGTCCTAGAAAGATGGGTACATTCTCACAGTATGACCATCCGCACACACTTGAAAGATATGCAGAGTTTGCTGAGTACCTTGGTGCTAAGGGTAAGACTGACGAGCAGAAGGTTGATAACCTTATCAAGTTAATTGATGAGCTCAAAGAAAGAGTTGGCATCAAAAAGACAATCAAGGATTACGGCATTGATGAAGAGAAGTTCCTTGAAACACTTGATCAGATGAGTGAAGACGCATTTGATGACCAGTGCACAGGTGCTAACCCAAGATTCCCACTTATCTCTGAGATTAAGGAAATGTATCTCAAGGCTTACTACGGTGAGTAATCTTTAAAGGTATTACTTATAAATTTAAAATATTGAGAATGTTTAGTTTTTCTGCTTATTAAGTTTAAGCAAATGTTTTCATAATTTTCTCATATAGAGCCGCAAGTAATGGCTGGTGTTTATCCGTGCTGTTAATTTGCGGCTCATATTTTATTTTAAATAATGTAAAAACAAACAAAAATAAACCTAAAAAACTTACAGTTTTTAGCACTTCAAAGCACTAAAATGTTTAAAATGTATAAAAATATATAAGTAAATTGCCATACATTTATAATCATTAAAGTAAAAAACGAGAATCATTATTATTATTTTTGTATAAGTAATATTTAATAATCTCGGAATATTTGGCAAAACTGAAGAAAATGCAAAATATCCTGAAAAAATTCTCTAAATTCCTTGAACTTTTAACTATAGTGTGTTAGAATACAGATAAAGATATGAAACACCATATCTTGTTTAACAGTTACCAAAGCTGGGTGAAACCGGCTTGATAATGTACAATATGTTGTGTGAGTTGTAGTGAGGTTGGAAAAGTGCTTCATTGCAAAATAAAGAGAGAGGAGACTTTTCATGATCGATTTTAAACAGTGGGAAGGATTTGAAGGTGACATCTGGAAAGAAGAGGTCAATACTCGTGACTTTATCCAGAACAACTACAAACCTTATGACGGAGATGCAGAGTTCCTTGCGGGTCCTACTGAGGCAACAGATAAGCTGTGGGGTATTCTTCAGGGCTTACAGAAAGAAGAAAGAGCTAAGGGTGGCGTGCTTGATATGGATACACACATTGTATCCACAATCACATCACACGAGCCTGGATATATCAGTGAGGAAACTAAAGCACTTGAAAAGGTAGTAGGTCTTCAAACAGATAAACCGCTCAAGAGAGCATTTATGCCTTTTGGCGGAATCAAGATGGCAGAGCAGGCTTGTGCAACTTACGGCTACACACCTGATCCGCTTCTTCACAAGATTTTTACTGATTACAGCAGAACTCATAACCAGGGTGTATTTGACGCTTATACACCTGAGATGAAGCTCGTTCGTCATAATAAGATTGTTACAGGTCTTCCTGACACATACGGTCGTGGTAGAATCGTAGGCGATTACAGAAGAGTTGCTCTTTACGGTATTGATTTTCTTATTGAAGAAAAGAAAAAGGATTTAGCTAATTGCGGCGACGGTACTATGACTGATGATGTCATCAGACTTAGAGAAGAAATCTCATTGCAGATTAAAGCTCTCAATGATATGAAGATTATGGCTAAATCATACGGTTATGATATTTCATCTCCTGCAAGTGACGCTAAAGAAGCTGTTCAGTGGCTGTACTTTGGTTACCTCGCAGCTATCAAGACACAGAACGGTGCTGCAATGAGCGTTGGTCGTGTATCAACATTCCTTGATATTTATATTCAGAGGGATCTCGACAGAGGCATCATCACAGAGTCTGATGCTCAGGAGCTTATCGACCATCTCGTTATGAAGTTCAGAATGGTTAAATTTGCTCGTATTCCGTCTTATAACCAGCTCTTCTCAGGCGACCCTGTTTGGGCTACACTTGAAGTTGCAGGTACAGGTGTTGACGGCAGATCAATGGTAACAAAGAACGACTTCCGTTTCCTCCACACTCTTGAGAACATGGGCCCTTCACCGGAGCCAAACCTTACAGTTCTTTACACTTCAAAGCTTCCTAAGCCATTCAAGGATTATGCTGCTAAGGTTTCCATTAACACAAGCTCAGTTCAGTACGAAAACGATGATGTTATGAAGCCTGTATGGGGCGATGACTATTCAATCTGTTGCTGTGTATCTGCAACACAGACAGGTAAAGAGATGCAGTTCTTCGGTGCAAGAGCTAACCTTGCAAAGTGTCTTCTTTACTCCATTAACGGTGGTGTTGACCTCAAGACAAGAGAGCAGGTTGGTCCGGCTTATCGTCCAATCACTTCGGAATACCTTGATTATGATGAGGTTATCGTAGCTTATGATAGAATGATGGATTGGCTTGCAGGTTTGTATGTAAATACACTGAACCTCATTCAGTATATGCACGATAAGTACTACTATGAAGCTGCTGAAATGGCTCTTATTGATACAGATGTAAGAAGGACTTTCGCAACAGGTATTGCAGGTTTCTCACATGTTGTTGACTCACTTAGTGCTATTAAGTACGCTAAAGTTAAGACTGTAAGAGATGACACAGGTATTGTTGTTGATTATATCACCGAAGGTGACTTCCCTCGTTACGGTAACGATGATGACAGGGCAGATGAAATTGCTCGTTGGTTGCTCAAGACTTTCCTTGATAAAGTTAAAAAGCATCACACATACCGTGATTCTGAGCCTACAACTTCTATCCTTACTATCACATCAAATGTTGTTTACGGTAAGGCTACAGGTTCTATGCCTGACGGCAGAAAAGCAGGAGCTCCGCTTTCACCTGGTGCTAACCCATCATACGGTGCAGAACAGAGTGGATTGCTCGCTTCACTTAACTCTGTTGCAAAACTGCCATATCACTGGGCTCTTGATGGTATTTCAAATACTCAGACAATTAACCCGGATGCAATTGGTCACAACGAAGAAGAGCGTGTAACAAACCTCGTACAGGTTATGGATGGTTACTTCGATCAGGGTGCACACCATCTGAATGTAAATGTATTCGGCAGAGATAAACTCATTGATGCTATGGAACATCCAGAAAAGGAAGAGTATGCTAACTTTACAATCCGTGTATCGGGTTATGCAGTTAAGTTCATCGACCTTACAAAGGAACAGCAGCTTGATGTAATCTCCCGTACTTGCCACGCTTCACTTTAATGGCAGAGATTAATAACGAAGTTTGGGGATATGTCCATTCTCTTGAGAGTTTCGGTTCGGTTGACGGACCCGGAGTAAGGTTTGTTGTTTTCTTGCAAGGCTGTGCTATGCGTTGTCAATTTTGCCATAATCCTGAAACATGGGAGGGCAGAGGTAAACAATGGACAGCAAAGGATTTATATAACAAAGTAAAAAATTATAGGAAATACTGGGGCAAAACAGGAGGAATCACCGTCAGTGGCGGTGAGCCTCTGCTCCAGATGGGCTTTGTTACAGAATTCTTTAAGTATGCTAAACAGCAAGGAATTCATACAGCTATAGATACAGCAGGTCAACCTTTTTCGGAAAATCCGCAATGGCTTGAACGATTTGAAAATCTTATGCAGCTTACCGATTTGGTTTTACTTGATCTCAAGGATATGGATGAAACAGCTCATAAAAAACTTACAGGTGTAAGCAATAAAAACATTTTAAAAATGGCACGATGGCTTTCCGACCATGGAAAGCCTATGTGGATAAGGCATGTTCTTGTTCCCGGTCTAACGGATAGGGAAGATGATCTCAATAGTATGCATGAGTTCATCTCCTCTTTAAAAACTGTTGAGCGTGTGGAGGTTCTTCCTTATCATACTTTGGGTTTGTTTAAATGGGATAATTTAGGAATAGATTACCCGTTAAAGGGAATTCCTTCTCCAACAGAAGAGCAAGTAGAGCGTGCTAATAAACTTCTCCATACTGATAAATATTCCAAATAAAAAATTAACAGCCGACCCTTTTGAGGATCGGCTGTTTCGCATTTAAAAATTAAATTTCAAAATCTTCTTTACTGAATTTTTGCAACTGAGCAGTAGTTTCCGGAATACGCAGAGTAGGATTATATTTAAATTTTCTGCATTTTCCGTTTTTTATTTGTTTTCTTTCATTGCATATGTATCCGCTTTGAATGTCACTTCCATTACTGCAATAACTGCAATCAGGTTTTATATTATTGCCGAATAATTTTGTTTTCATAATTTCATCACCATTTCTATTATAAACAATTTTCTCACCACTTGCAAGTGTTAATAATATATTGTAAAATATAAATGGGTGATAAATTTGAAAATTAACAGCAAAACAATGAAGTTAAATGAAAATATGGGTGTGCCATACCTTACTTACAACCGTCTTTCTGAAATTCCGTTTATACATCACGCTTTTTCTACAAAGCATGGCGGTGTTTCAAAATGGGAATGGACATCAATGAATTTTGCATTTTCACGGGGTGACAAATCTGAAAATGTAATAGAAAATTATAAGATATTCAGTAAAGCAGCAGGTTTTGATTATAACACTCTTGTTACTTCAAGTCAGGATCACAATACTTTCGTTCGTCCGGTTACTTCCAATGAATATGGGATAGGAATATGGAAAGAAAAAGACATACTTTCTGTTGATGCTCTGATTACCAATGAACCAAATGTTACATTGGTAACTCATTATGCTGACTGTACGCCACTTTTCTTTGTCGATGTTAAGCAAAAGGCAATTGGTCTTGCACATGCAGGCTGGAGAGGTACCGTCGGCAGAATAGGTGAAAAAGTCATAAAAAAAATGACTGAACTTTATTCTACAAATCCGTCAGATGTTATTGTTTGCATAGGTCCTGCTATTTCAGCTTGTTGTTATGAGGTTGATAGAGATTGTGCTGATAATTTTTATGCACTTACCGATCTTGATGTTTCAGCTTTTGTATTTCCGAAAAATGGTAAAAAATATATGCTTGACCTGCTCGAAGCAAACAAACAAATTGTTATTAATTCGGGTGTTCTTGAAGAAAACATTGTAAAAAGTGATTTGTGTACAAAATGCAACTCAGATTTATTGTGGAGTCATAGAGCAACAAACGGAAAAAGAGGAACTATGTGTGCGTTTATGTGCATTAAATAAGGGTACGATATGAGAGAATTGTTAATAGAAAAAAATGATTCCGGGCAAAGATTAGATAAATTTTTACAAAAGAAATTTAAAACAATGCCCAAGTCAATGATGTATATGTATATTCGAAAAAAATGTATAAAGGTAAACGGAAAAAAATCAGTTCCACAGGTTATGCTTAATCAGGGAGATTTACTTACATTTTATATAAAAGATGAATTTTTTGAAAATTCCGATAATTCCGAAAATTATGATTTTTTAAAAGCTCCTATAAAGTTCGATATAATATACGAGGACGAAAACTTACTTCTCATTGATAAAAAACCCGGTTTGATTGTTCACCAAGACAGTAGTTATCATTTTGATTGCTTGCTTACAAGAGTGCAGCATTATCTTTTCGATAAAAATGAGTACAATCCTAAGAAAGAAAATTCCTTTGCTCCTGCACTTGTCAATCGTATAGACCGCAACACGGGTGGAATAGTGATAGTAGCAAAAAATTCTGAGGCATTGAGGATTTTAAATTATAAAGTTAAGAACAGAGAGCTTGAAAAAATCTACCTATGCTTGCTGATTAATGAACCTAAAAAGAAATCCGATACACTTCACGGTTATATAATAAAAGATGAAAGCAGAAATAAGGTAACAGTGTTAAAAAATCAAGTGAATGGTAGTAAGGAAATACTAACAAAATATAAGGTATTAGGGACGAAAAAACATCTTACGCTCTGTGAAGTTGAGCTTCTCACCGGAAGGACTCACCAAATACGTGCTCATTTTTCTTCAATCGGATGTCCTCTGTTGGGTGATAATAAGTACGGCGATAAAAAATTAAATCAAAAATACCATCTCAACAGACAGTGTCTTTACAGCTATAAACTTAAATTTAACTTTACTACAGAAAGTGGTTCACTGACATATTTAAACGGAAAAGAATTTGCAGCCGATAACATTGATTTTATGAAATATTATCAGGTATTCACTGATTAAAATGTTTTTGTAAACAGTTTGAGTAGTGATTTAATCAGATGTTTCCTAAGTAACACTTTTTGCTTGATAGCGTATTATATACAAGGGGTGATCAAGTGAGGTGCTGTCGATTACAGCGTAGAACAGGTATCAGCTTCGGTGTTGGACTTTTGTTGGCTACAATTTGTCCAAATAATGTCCTTACGGTTTGTTGTGCCATAGTAATCATCCTTTTATCATTTATGCTATGCAGGAGGTAGCTATGAAGGTAATTGTTATTCAAAATCCAAGATTTATTAGCCCGATACTCCGAAAGTGGTACGGAATCAAAAAGGAGAGTCCCCAACAAACATAATCAACATCACAAACATAATAAACCGCCAAAGCGATAAATAATGACCCGACCCCCGAAAGTTAGAATAAAACCTAACTTTCGGGGGTCGATTTTTCAATATATAGAATGTTTTTGTGGCATTGTTTTAAATCAATATTAAAGTAATATTCAAAGGAAACAGAGCTTGTAAAATAAAGTGTGTAAGTTAGAAAAATAGCTTGCACACTTTTTGCATTTTCAGCTAAGTGTGCTACAATGAAAGAAATGACAGAAAAGGAATGAACGCAATGACAAGGAAAAAGAAAGAAAGCACACCGGG